>NZ_JBFRER010000004.1:0-198784 GCF_052114405.1 Streptomyces sp. M-16
GCTTCCTTTGTACTCACCCTCTCGGGCTTTCCTCCGGGCTTTCGTTCTGTGTTCTTGCGTTTCCGACTCTATCAGACTCTTTCGTGTCCGATTTCCTCGGTGCTTTCGAGGTTCTGCGCATTCGCGCTTTCCCTTTCCGGCGGTTCCGACTCTATCAGATTCTTTTTCCTGGCCGTTACCGGCTGGATTGGAATTCCGATGGCCTTCGGGGGGCCTTTCCCTTTCGGGTGGAATCAGACTTTATCAGGTCTCCCTGGTTCTGATTCCCACCCGCCCGCACGTGGCAACGGGCACACGTGTGTGCCCGGGTCCCTGCGAGGTGGAGACGTAAACGTACTGGAGCGGGGCCCCCGGACGCAAATCCGGTTGCCCCGCTCCAGTGAGGTCGCTACGAACGCGGAGGTCAGACCTCTACGACGACCGGGAGGATCATCGGGCGGCGGCGGTAGCTGTCCGACACCCACTTGCCCATGGTCCGGCGGATGAGCTGCTGGATCTGGTGCGGCTCGGCGACGCCGTCGGCGGCGGCGCGGGCGATGGCTTCCTCGATCTTCGCGGCGACCGCGCCGAAGGCCGGGTCCTCGATGCCGGAGCCCCGGGCCTGGATGTTCGGGCCGCTCACGACCTTGCCGGTGGTGCTGTCGACCACGACGTAGACCGAGATGATGCCCTCGTCACCGAGGATGCGGCGGTCCTTGAGGGAGGCCTCGGTGACGTCGCCGACCGAAAGGCCGTCCACGTACACGTAGCCGGCCTGGACCTTGCCGGAGATCCGGGCCTTGCCGTCGATCAGGTCGACGACCACGCCGTCCTCGGCGATGACGATGCGGTCCTTCGGGACGCCCGTCATGGCACCGAGCTCGGCGTTGGCGCGCAGGTGGCGCCATTCGCCGTGGACCGGCATCAGGTTCCGCGGCTTGCAGATGTTGTAGAAGTACAGCAGCTCGCCCGCGGAGGCGTGGCCGGAGACGTGCACCTTGGCGTTGCCCTTGTGCACGACGTTGGCGCCCCAGCGGGTCAGGCCGTTGATCACGCGGTAGACCGCGTTCTCGTTGCCCGGGATGAGGGACGACGCCAGGATGACCGTGTCGCCGGGGACGATGCGGATCTGGTGGTCGCGGTTGGCCATGCGGGACAGGGCCGCCATCGGCTCGCCCTGGGAACCCGTGCAGACCAGCACGACCTCGTCGTCCGGCAGGTCGTCGAGGGTCTTGACGTCGACGACCAGGCCGGCCGGAACCCGCAGGTAGCCCAGGTCACGGGCGATGCCCATGTTCCGGACCATCGAGCGGCCGACGAACGCGACGCGGCGGCCGTACTCGTGGGCGGCGTCGAGGATCTGCTGGATGCGGTGGACGTGGCTGGCGAAGGACGCCACGATGATCCGCTTCTGGGCACCCGCGAAGACGCCGCGGATGGCGTTGGAGATGTCGCGCTCCGGCGGGACGAAGCCCGGGACCTCGGCGTTCGTCGAGTCCGAGAGGAGGAGGTCGATGCCCTCCTCGCTCAGACGCGCGAAGGCGTGCAGGTCGGTGAGGCGGTTGTCCAGCGGGAGCTGGTCCATCTTGAAGTCACCGGTGCACACGACCATGCCGGCGCCGGTGCGGATGGCCACGGCCAGGGCGTCCGGGATGGAGTGGTTGACGGCGATGAACTCGCAGTCGAAGGGGCCCAGGTTCTCGCGCTCGCCCTCCTTCACCTCAAGGGTGTAGGGGCGGATGCGGTGCTCCTGGAGCTTGGCCTCGATGAGGGCCAGGGTCAGCTTGGAGCCGATCAGCGGGATGTCCGGCTTCTCCCGGAGGAGGTACGGGACGGCGCCGATGTGGTCCTCGTGACCGTGGGTGAGGACGATGCCCTCGATGTCGTCGAGACGGTCCCGGATCGACGAGAAGTCCGGCAGGATCAGGTCGATGCCCGGCTGCTCCTCTTCGGGGAAGAGGACACCGCAGTCGACGATCAGCAGACGGCCGTCGAACTCGAAGACGGTCATGTTTCGGCCGATCTCGCCGAGACCGCCCAGCGGGGTGACCCGCAGGCCGCCCTTCGGGAGCTTCGGCGGCGGGCCCAGTTCAGGGTGCGGATGGCTCAAAAGTTTCTCCTTCACCACGCGCGCCACGTACCCCTGGAGGCACGCGGCGCGCATGTCATTCGTGCACTTGCTTTTGTCTATTCTGATCTTGGTTATTCAGTTGTGAAGTCTGTTGTCAGAGCTGTACCCCGCCGGCGGCAAGATCGATCTTGAGCTGCGCCGTCTCTTCGTCGCTGAGGCCGACGAGCGGGAGGCGCAGCGGGCCCGCGGGCAGGCCCTGGAGGTTCAGCGCGCCCTTGGTGGTCATCACACCCTGGGTGCGGAACATGCCGGTGAAGACGGGCAGCAGCTTCTGGTGGATCTCGGTGGCCTTCTGCACGTCGCCGCCCAGGTGGGCGTCGAGCATGGCACGCAGCTCGGGACTGACCAGGTGGCCGACCACGGAGACGAAGCCGACCGCGCCGACCGACAGGAGCGGCAGGTTCAGCATGTCGTCACCGGAGTACCAGGCCAGGCCGCTCTGGGCGATGGCCCAGCTGGCTCGGCCGAGGTCGCCCTTGGCGTCCTTGTTGGCCACGATACGGGGGTGCTCGGCCAGCCGGACCAGAGTTTCGGTGTTGATCGGGACACCGCTGCGGCCCGGGATGTCGTAGAGCATGACCGGCAGCTCGGTGGCGTCCGCGATGGCCGTGAAGTGCCGGTAGAGGCCCTCCTGCGGCGGCTTGCTGTAGTACGGGGTCACCGCGAGCAGGCCGTGGGCGCCGGTGCGCTCCGCCTGGCGGGCGAGCTCCAGGGTGTGCCGGGTGTCGTTGGTGCCGATTCCGGCCACGACGTGGGCGCGGTCGCCGACCGCTTCGAGTACGGCTCGTACGAGGTCGTTTTTCTCCGCGTCGGTGGTCGTGGGCGACTCACCGGTGGTGCCGTTGATGATCAGGCCGTCGTTGCCTGCGTCCACCAGGTGGACGGCGAGCCGCTGCGCGCCGTCGAGGTCAAGTGCGCCATCCGCCGTAAACGGCGTGATCATGGCGGTGAGGACCCGCCCGAAGGGGGTCTGCGGAGTCGAGATCGGAGCCATGGGTAACACGCTACTCGCTGCCATGCTCGCAGTGTCCCCTCGGGGGACGTCAACACTGGGTTGGAGCCCGGCACTGCCTGCTCGGGGGTTCAAGCAGTGCCGGGTCCGTTTGATCAGCCTAGATGAACTTTACGAAACGCCGCAATACGGACACTTGGGACTTGGTCCGCACATCTGTACGCCGCACGTGCATCGGGCCTTACGGGGCAACGCGACCGTTGCCGTTGAAGGCGGCGTAGGTCAGCGGCATGAGCTTGGCCCACTCCCGCTCCATCTTCTCGCCGACCATCTCGATCTCCCGCTGCGGGAAGGACGGCACCGCCGCCAGCTCGTGCTGGGTGCGCAGACCGAGGAAGTGCATGAGCGAGCGCGCGTTGCACGTGGCGTACATCGAGGAGAAGAGGCCCACCGGCAGGACCGCACGGGCCACCTCGCGGGCCACGCCGGCCGCGAGCATCTCCTGGTACGCCTCGTAGGCCTGGCGGTACGAGTCCTCCATGACCCGGCCCGTCAGCTCCTGCTGCGCCTCGGTGCCCTCGACGAAGACGTACTTGCCGGGACGGCCCTCCTGGACGAGCTTGCGCTCCGCGTCGGGGACGTAGAAGACCGGCTGGAGCTCCCTGTAGCGGCCGGACTCCTCGTTGTAGGACCAGCCCACGCGGTGGCGCATGAACTCGCGGAACACGAAGATCGGGGCGCTGATGAAGAAGGTCATCGAGTTGTGCTCGAAGGGGCTGCCGTGGCGGTCGCGCATCAGGTAGTTGATGAGGCCCTTGGACCGCTCGGGGTCCTTCTGCAGCTCCTCCAGGGACTGCTCGCCCGCCGTGGAGACGCGGGCGGCCCACAGCACGTCGGAGTCGGCGGCGGAGTGCTTCACCAGCTCCACCGTCACATCGCTGCGGAAGCTGGGTTTCTGGTCTGAAGCGGCGGTCTCGCTCACGCGGGGTCCTTCCGAACGGGTCTTTCCTGGGGCGCGCCCACTCTACGGCGCCGACCGGGGGCGGCCGCGCACGCGCCGGGCCCGCCGGAGGGCCGCTCCGGGCGCGCCCGCATCACCCGACCGGCTGACGGACCGCCATGAATTTTGGTTAATGTCCCGAATTCCGGCACCGATTGGGCCCTCCGCTCGTCCTACAGGGAGAACGTGTTCCGTCCCGTCCGCAGCGCCCCCAGGGGCCCGACCGTGAGGAGAGTCGCTCCCGATGTTTCGCCGGCGCGAACCCGTCCCCTTCGCCTTCGTCGCCGAGGCCGACCGATTCCGCAGTAACGTCACTCCGCCGCCGCGCGAGAGTCTGAGCAAGACCCAGATCGCCGCCCGTAGTCTGGTCGGACTGACCGTGGTGGCAGGGCTCGTCGGCTCGCTGCTCTTCGGGATGCCCGCGCTGCAGCCGTACAAGGCGACCGAGAAGGCGCAGCAGTCGGAGGCGTCCGAGGGGCGGTAGCCTCACGGGCACAGCCCAACCGAACGTGCATGTGAGTGAGGTCCAGCCGTGCCCCTGCCCTTCTTGACGGCCGACGGCGTATTCGACGCACAAGAGGACGAAGCCCTCCCGCATGCGGATCCCGAACGCTGGCGGCGCCCCTACCGGCCCGGCCCCTGGCGGGTCGCCGGCGCGGCGCTGCTGCTCCTGGTCTCCGCCTTCATGCTGCTGGCCACGGTGATCATCGCCTTCGCCGGCACCTGGGACGGCGCCGCCGTCGCCGGGGCCGCCTCGCTCACCGTGATCGGCTGCGCGTTGCGCATGCTGCGCACGGGCGTGTGGGTGAGCCCGGCGGGACTCCGCCGGGTCGGGTTCTTCGGGACCCGCTCGATCGCCTGGAGCGAGATCGACACGGTCCGCAAGGTCCAGCAGCCGGTGCGCTGGCTCGGGCTGCCGAGGACCGTGCAGGGACAGGCCCTGACGGTGGCCGGGCACGGCGGCGCGGAGCTCCCGGTGCTGCTGACCGACCACAGCGCCGACTTCCTGTCCCGGGGCGAGGCCTTCGACCGCGCGGCCGGCCGGGTGGAGGCGTGGGCCCGGGAGTACCGGGCCGTGCCCGCCTGACGGCGGGGAGCGGCCCGCCCGTGTGGGGCCCGTACGGGGATCAGACCTGTACGGGCCCTTCGTGTGCCGGCCGGGCGGCGGCGTGCAGGGCGATCGCCCGCTGCATCGCCTTGCGGGCCCGCGGGGTGTCGCGGGCGTCGTGGTAGGCCACGGCGAGCCGGAACCAGCTGCGCCAGTCCCCCGGAGCGTCCTCCGTCTCGGCCTTGCGGCGCGCGAAGACCTCGTCGGCGGAGTCCCGCAGGATCCGCCCGTAGCCGTCCCGTTCCAGTTCGTCGACGGGCAGGCCGCCCTCGGCCTCCAGCTCGGCCGCGAGCTGGTTGGCGCGGGTGACGAACCGGGTGTTCATCCAGAGGAACCAGATGCCGATGACCGGCAGGATCAGCACGGCCGCACCGAAGGTGACGGTGAGCCAGGTGCCCTGCTGGAGCAGCATCACGCCCCGGCTGCCGACCAGGACGAAGTAGACGACCAGGACGGCGGCCGTGAGGAAGTACGTGATCTTCGCGCGCATGGGAGCTACTGCCTCATCAGCCGAGGTCGAGGAAGTTTTCCAGGCCGAAGGTGAGGCCCGGGGTCTGCGTCACGCGGCGGGCGCCGAGCAGGATGCCCGGCATGAAGCTGCTGTGGTGCAGGGAGTCGTGACGGATGGTCAGGGTCTCGCCCTCGCCGCCGAGGAGCACCTCCTGGTGGGCCAGCAGGCCGCGCAGGCGGATGGCGTGCACGGGGACCCCGTCGACGTCCGCGCCGCGGGCGCCGTCGAGGGCCGTCGCGGTGGCGTCGGGCTGGGCCCCGAGCCCGGCCTCGGCGCGGGCGGCCGCGATGAGCTGGGCCGTACGGGTCGCCGTACCGGAGGGGGCGTCGACCTTCTTCGGGTGGTGCAGCTCGACGACCTCGACGGATTCGAAGTAGCGGGCGGCCTGGACGGCGAACTTCATGGTGAGGACCGCGCCGATGGAGAAGTTCGGGGCGATGAGCACCCCGGTCCCGGGGGAGGCGGCGAGCCAGGTGTCCAGCCGTGCGAGGCGGTCCTCGGTCCAGCCGGTGGTCCCGACCACGGCGTGGATGCCGTGGCCGATGAGGAAGTCGAGGTTGTCCATCACCGAGTCGGGGGTGGTCAGCTCGACCGCGACCTGGGCGCCCGCCTCGGCGAGCGCCTCCAGCTTGTCGCCACGGCCCAGGGCCGCCACCAGCTCCATGTCCTCGGCGGCCTCGACCGCCTTGACCGCCTCGGAGCCGATGCGGCCCCGGGCGCCGAGGACTGCCACGCGCAGCTTGCTCATGTTGCTTCCTTCGTGTCCGTACGGAACTAGGCGACCGCTTCGTCGAGGCGGGCGGCCTGCTTCTCCTTGAGCGGGCCGATCACGGCGAGCGAGGGCCGCTGTGCCAGTACATCCTGGGCGACCGCGCGGACGTCGTCCGGGGTCACGTCCGCGATGCGGGACAGCATGTCGTCCACCGACATCTGGTCGCCCCAGCACAGCTCGCTCTTGCCGATCCGGTTCATGATCGCGCCGGTGTCCTCCAGGCCGAGGACCGTGGAGCCGGACAGCTGGCCGATGGCGCGCCGGATCTCCTCGTCGGTGAGGCCTTCGGAGGCGACCTTGTCGAGCTCGTCGCGGCAGATCCGCAGCACGTCGTGGACCTGGCCGGTCCGGCAGCCCGCGTAGACGCCGAAGAGACCGGTGTCGGCGAAGGCCGAGGTGTACGAGTACACGCTGTAGGCGAGGCCGCGCTTCTCCCGGACCTCCTGGAAGAGGCGGGAGGACATGCCGCCGCCGAGGGCGGTGTTGAGCACGCCCAGGGCCCAGCGGCGCTCGTCGGTGCGGGCGATGCCCGGCATGCCGAGGACCACGTGGGCCTGTTCGGTCTTGCGGTTGACCAGGTCGACGCGGCCTGCGGTGCGGATGCGCTTGGTGCCGGTGCGGGGACCGATCGGCGCCGCGTCGGTGTGTCCGAGCGCGCCGGCCTTCTCGAAGGCCGCGCGGACCTGGCGTACGACCTTGTTGTGGTCGACGTTGCCGGCGGCGGCCACGACCAGGCGGGTGGGATCGTAGTGCTTCTTCCAGAAGCGGCGGATCCGGTCGGCGCCGAGGGCGTTGATCGTGTCGACGGTGCCGAGGACGGGGCGGCCGAGCGGCGAGTCCCCGTACATGGTCTGCGCGAACAGGTCGTGGACCATGTCGCCCGGGTCGTCCTCGGTCATCGCGATCTCTTCGAGGATGACCCCGCGCTCGGCGTCGACGTCCTCCTCGCGGATCAGCGAGCCGGTGAGCATGTCGCAGACCACGTCGATGGCCAGCGGCAGGTCGGTGTCGAGCACCCGGGCGTAGTAGCAGGTGTACTCCTTCGCCGTGAAGGCGTTCATCTCGCCGCCGACCGCGTCGATGGCGGAGGAGATGTCGAGGGCGCTGCGCGTGGCGGTGCCCTTGAAGAGGAGGTGCTCCAGGTAGTGCGTGGCGCCGTTGAGGGTGGGCGTCTCGTCCCGGGAGCCGACGTTCGCCCAGATGCCGAAGGTGGCGGAGCGGACGGAGGGCAGCGTCTCGGTGACGACGCGCAGGCCGCCGGGCAGGACGGTGCGCCGGACGGTGCCGATGCCGTTCTGCCCCTTGAGCAGGGTTTGGGTACGGGCGACGGCCCGCCCCTCCGAAGAGGGGCGGGCCGTCACACGCGAACTACGCGACGTCACTTGTCGGAGTCGTCCTTGTCAGCGTCGTCACCGGCGGCCTCGCCGTCGATCACGGGGATCAGGGAGAGCTTGCCGCGCTGGTCGATCTCGGCGATCTCGACCTGCACCTTGGTGCCGACCGCGAGCACGTCCTCGACGTTCTCCACGCGCTTGCCACCGGCGAGCTTGCGGATCTGCGAGATGTGCAGCAGGCCGTCCTTGCCGGGCATCAGGGAGACGAAGGCACCGAAGGTGGTGGTCTTGACGACCGTACCCAGGTAGCGCTCGCCGACCTCCGGCATGGTCGGGTTGGCGATCGCGTTGATCGTGGCGCGGGCGGCCTCGGCGGCCGGGCCGTCGGAGGCACCGATGTAGATGGTGCCGTCGTCCTCGATCGTGATCTCGGCGCCGGTGTCCTCCTGGATCTGGTTGATCATCTTGCCCTTGGGGCCGATGACCTCACCGATCTTGTCCACGGGGATCTTGACGGTGATGATCCGCGGGGCGAACGGGGACATCGCGTCCGGCGTGTCGATCGCTTCCATCATCACGTCGAGGATGTGGAGGCGGGCGTCGCGGGCCTGGGTGAGGGCCGCGGCCAGGACGGAGGCCGGGATGCCGTCCAGCTTGGTGTCGAGCTGGAGGGCGGTGACGAACTCCTTGGTGCCGGCGACCTTGAAGTCCATGTCGCCGAAGGCGTCCTCCGCACCGAGGATGTCGGTGAGGGCGACGTAGTGCGTCTTGCCGTCGATCTCCTGGGAGATCAGGCCCATGGCGATGCCGGCGACGGGGGCCTTGAGGGGCACGCCGGCGTTCAGCAGCGACATGGTGGAGGCGCAGACCGAGCCCATGGACGTCGAACCGTTGGAGCCGAGGGCCTCGGACACCTGGCGGATCGCGTAGGGGAACTCCTCGCGCGTCGGCAGGACCGGCACGATCGCGCGCTCGGCGAGCGCGCCGTGGCCGATCTCGCGGCGCTTGGGGGAGCCGACGCGGCCGGTCTCGCCGACGGAGTACGGCGGGAAGTTGTAGTTGTGCATGTAGCGCTTGCGGGTCACCGGGGAGAGGGTGTCCAGCTGCTGCTCCATGCGGAGCATGTTGAGGGTGGTGACGCCCAGGATCTGGGTCTCGCCACGCTCGAACAGCGCCGAGCCGTGCACGCGCGGGATGGCCTCGACCTCGGCGGCGAGGGTACGGATGTCCGTGAGCCCGCGGCCGTCGATGCGGACCTTGTCCTTGATGACGCGCTCGCGCACCAGGGCCTTGGTCAGGCTGCGGTAGGCGGCGGAGATCTCCTTCTCGCGGCCCTCGAAGGCCGGGAGGAGCTTCTCGGCGGCGATCTCCTTGATGCGGTCCAGCTCGGCCTCGCGGTCCTGCTTGCCCGCGATGGTCAGCGCCTGGGAGAGCTCGCCCTTGACGGCGGCCGCGAGGGCCGCGTACACGTCGTCCTGGTAGTCCAGGAAGACCGGGAACTCGCCCTCGGGCTTGGCGGCCTTGGCGGCCAGGTCGGCCTGGGCCTTGCAGAGGACCTTGATGAACGGCTTCGCGGCTTCGAGGCCGGAGGCGACGATCTCCTCGGTCGGCGCCTCGGCGCCGCCCTTGACGAGGGCGATGGTCTGCTCGGTGGCCTCGGCCTCGACCATCATGATCGCGACGTCGCCGTCTTCGAGGGTGCGGCCCGCGACGACCATGTCGAAGACGGCGTCCTCGAGCTCGGTGTGCGTCGGGAAGGCCACCCACTGGCCGCGGATCAGCGCGACGCGGACGCCGCCGATCGGGCCGGAGAAGGGCAGGCCGGCCAGCTGGGTGGACGCGGACGCGGCGTTGATCGCGACGACGTCGTACAGGTGGTCGGGGTTGAGCGCCATGATCGTCGCGACGACCTGGATCTCGTTGCGCAGGCCCTTCTTGAAGGACGGGCGCAGCGGGCGGTCGATCAGGCGGCAGGTGAGGATCGCGTCCTCGGAGGGACGGCCCTCACGGCGGAAGAAGGATCCGGGGATCTTGCCGGCCGCGTACTGGCGCTCCTCGACGTCCACCGTCAGGGGGAAGAAGTCGAGCTGGTCCTTGGGCTTCTTCGACGCGGTGGTGGCGGACAGCACCATCGTGTCGTCGTCCAGGTAGGCAACGGCGGAGCCGGCGGCCTGGCGGGCCAGACGGCCCGTCTCGAAGCGGATGGTGCGGGTGCCGAAGGAACCGTTGTCAATGACGGCCTCGGCGTAGTGGGTCTCGTTCTCCACTAGCGTTTTCTCCATTTTCGTCGTCTCCGTCCACCACCCGTGTGGTGGGGGACGGTTTCGGAGAAGCGCTCCTGGCGTGCGGGCCGGTCTTCGATCGAAGCACCCGGTTCCGATCCCCGTCACGGGGATTTCCGGATGCCACTACCGAGGACCGGCGGCGTAGGGCCGGCGCTCCTCCTCTTCGGTCGTGCGCTGTGTCCAGACTACAAAGCGTCCGGTACGCCGCGCACGTACAGCAAAGGGAGCGGCCCCATCGGTGTGGGAACCGCTCCCTTCACAGCGTCTTTACTTGGCGCCGGCCGCACCGCGACGGATGCCGAGGCGCTCGACCAGCGTACGGAAGCGCTGGATGTCCTTCTTGGCCAGGTACTGCAGCAGGCGGCGACGCTGGCCGACCAGGATCAGCAGACCACGACGGGAGTGGTGGTCGTGCTTGTGGGCCTTCAGGTGCTCGGTCAGGTCCGAGATGCGGCGGGAGAGCATCGCGACCTGGACCTCGGGAGAGCCGGTGTCGCCCTCCTTGGCACCGAACTCTGCGATGATCTGCTTCTTCGTAGCGGCGTCGAGCGGCACGCGTACTCCTCGTTTGGTCTTCGTAGCCACCGAGTGCCCCAGGTCGAATTCTCTGGGGATCTTCCGTAACTCGGGAGGCGGGGTCCGCTGAGCGCAGCCTCCAGAGGATGTCCGGGGGCGCGTACACAAACGGCCGTCACACAGCGTACCAGGCTGCCGGGTCGCGCCGTCTCAGCTGGTGAGAGAGCGGGCGCGGCCGTAGACGTCGAGCACGGCCAGGGTCAGCGGGACCAGGCTGAGCAGTACTGCGGCCTCGGTGAGGTCGAGCAGCCGTCCCCAGAAGGGTGACAGGCCCTTGCGGGGGATGACAAGCGCAATTCCCGCGAGGAGGGCCGCGCCGGCGGCGACGGCGGCCGAGAGCCAGATCGTACGGAGGTCCAGGCCGCCGCGGTCGTGGTAGCGCACGAAGTCGAACATCAGATCGATGGGCGGGTGCAGCGCGAGGCCCAGGACCAGCAGCGCCACGGAGGCCAGGCCGGCGACGAGGGCGCAGACCACCTGGGAGGTGTACCGGAAGAGTCGCGCCCGCAGCAGCATGGCCAGGCCCGCGGCCAGGGCCAGCAGCCGGCCCCAGGTGTTGTCGGAGAAGCCGAGGACGGCGGCCGAGCCCACGACCACGGCGGCGCAGCCCCCGACCAGGCCGAGGAGCATCTCGTGGCCGCGGCGGGCCTGGGCGGCGATCTGCTCGGCGTCGAGCGGGGCGCCCTGGTCGTGCCCGGGGGCGGCGGGGGCGTCCGGGTCGAGGCCGGGGGCGCTCTCGTAGCGGTCCGGGGTCCCTGCCGGGTACTCGATGTACTCGGCCGCGCTGCGCGGGGCGGCGTACCCGATGGGCAGCCGGGCGAAGCGGGCCGAGAGGCCGGGGAGGAAGGCGACGAGCCCGATGGCGACGGGGGCGCAGACGGCGGCGGTCGCGGTGGCGGAGGCCTCGGCGGCGATGGCGGCGAAGGTGGCCAGGGTCCCGGTGGCGGCGAGGAAGGTGGCCGCGACGAAGGGGGCGTCGCCGTGCGGGGTGAGCGCCACGAGGGCCACGGAGGCGACGAGCACGCAGAGGCAGCCGAGCAGGAACTGCAGACGGCCCGGACCGTGGCCCGCTCCGGCGGCGACGATGCCGGAGCCGGCGATCAGGAGGTGCGGCAGGCCGCCCAGGCCGAGCGCGACCGCGGAGCCGCGGTCGCGGTAGACGCGGGCGCGCACCCCGGCGGCGGCGGTGAGCAGGACGCCCACCGCCCCGGCGATGATCCCCGGCAGCCCGTGCATGTCGTGCCGGAGGGGGTCGGCGTACCAGAGGACGAACCCGAGCAGGACGAGCAGCAGGGCGGCGCCGGCCAGGCCCGCCCCGCGCAGCATGTCGTCGCTCCAGCGGTGCCGGTCGCGCACGACCGCCGCGGCGACGGCGTCGGAGACGTCGTCGAAGACGGCCGGCGGCAGGGACTCGGCGAAGGGGCGCAGGCTGAGCACCTCGCCGTCGAGGACCTGCTGGGCGGCGAGGGTGCGGGCTCCGTCGAGGACGGCGCCGGAGCGGCGCACGAGGTGGAATCCGGTGGGGGCGCCGACGGGCTGGGTCTGGCCGGTGAGGCGCAGCAGCTCCGGATAGACGTCGGCGACGGCGATGTCCTCGGGGAGGGCGACGTCGATGCGGCTGTCGGGAGCCACGACGGTGACCCTGCAGAACCCCGTCGCCTCGGCCGTACTCACCTGTGGGACCCCCTGATTGGCGCCGGTGGCGGCGTCGGATTCGCGGATGCGCATGCTGCGCGCGCCACCCTACCCGGCGGGGGTGTGACTGTCGGCAAGTAGGATCACCGGGCGCGGAGGAGTCCCCCTCCACGCCCGGGACTTGGGGGCGCCGGTTGCGACGTCCCGTCCGTTTTCAAGGGATTGATGCTCCGGTGAGCCAGATCGTCGTCAAACGCCCGCCCCGGTCCCTGCCGCCCGAAGTGCCTTCGGACGAGCTGAGGCTGGAGGCTCCGCCGGAACTCCCGCGGGGGCAGCAGGAGGGCATGCTGATGCAGCTCCTGCCGATGCTCGGCATGGGCTCGTCGGTCGTCTTCTTCTTCATGCCGGGTGCGGCGCCGTTCATGCGCATCATGGGCGTGCTGATGCTGGCGTCGACGGTGGGCATGGTCATCGCCCAGCTGGTGCGCTTCCGGCGCGGTACGCAGGGGCAAATGGCGGACGTGCGCCGGGACTACCTCAAGTACCTCGCGCAGACCCGCCGTCAGGTGCGCAGGACCGCGCGGGCGCAGCGTGACGCGCAGCTGTACCTGCACCCGGCGCCCGAGCAGTTGTGGTCGGTGGTGGCGGAGGGCTCGCGGCTGTGGGAACGCCGGGTCGGCGACGCGGACTTCGGTCAGGCGCGGCTGGGTCTGGGCGCGCAGCGGCTCGCGACGGCGCTGGTGGCTCCGGACACGGCTCCGGTGGACGAGCTGGAGCCGCTGACGGCGGGCGCGATGCAGCGCTTCCTGAAGGTGCACTCCTCGCTGGACGGGCTGCCGGTGGCGCTGTCGATCAGGGCGTTCTACCACGTGACGGTCTCCGGGGAGCCGGAGTCGGCGCGCGGGACGGTCCGGGCGCTCGTGGCGCAGCTGGCGACGCTGCACTCCCCCGAGGACCTGGTGGTGGCGGTGGTGGCGGCGCCGGGCGCGGTGCCGTCGTGGGACTGGGTGAAGTGGCTGCCGCACACGCAGGTGCCGGGTCAGGTCGACGGGGCGGGTACGAAGCGGCTGTTCGGCGACGACCTCGGTGAGCTGGAGGAGCTGCTGGGCTCCCGGCTGGAGGGACGGTCGCGGTTCAGCCGCGAGGTGTCCCCGGTGCTGGAGCAGCCGCACCTGGTGGTGGTCCTCGACGGTGGACTGGTGCCGCCGGACTCGGCGTTCGCGGCGGCCGAGGGCCTTCAGGGCGTGACCATCGTGGAGGTGGTGGCGGGCGAGCTGGACGAGCCGCGCGGCGGCCTGTCGGTCGTGGTGCGGCCGGGCAGGCTGCGGCTGGAGTCGGGCGCGGGCGTCGCGTACGAGGGCACGCCGGACACCCTGTCGCTGCCGGCGGCGGAGGCGCTGGCGCGTCAGCTGGCGCCGCTGCGCACGGGCGGCGGGGACGACGACGAACCGCTGCTGGCGAACCTGGACTTCACCGATCTGCTGAACCTGGGCGACGCGGCGGCCGTCGACGTGTCGCGGACCTGGCGGCCGCGTTCGGCCGGTGAGCGGCTGCGCGTGCCGATCGGCGTGGGCGAGGGCGGCGCGCCGGTGATGCTGGACCTGAAGGAGGCCGCGCAGGAGGGCATGGGCCCGCACGGGCTGTGCGTGGGCGCGACCGGTTCGGGCAAGTCGGAGCTGCTGCGCACGCTCGTGCTGGGCCTGGCGGTGACGCACACCTCGGAGACGCTGAACTTCGTGCTCGCCGACTTCAAGGGCGGTGCGACCTTCACCGGGATGGGTCAGATGCCGCACGTCGCGGCGGTGATCACCAACCTGGCGGACGACCTCACCCTGGTGGACCGGATGGGCGACTCGATCCGCGGGGAGCTCCAGCGCCGGCAGGAGCTGCTGCGCTCGGCGGGCAACTACGCCAACATCCACGACTACGAGAAGGCCCGCGCGGCGGGCGCCCCGCTGGAGCCGCTGGCCTCGCTGGTCCTGGTGATCGACGAGTTCAGCGAGCTGCTCACGGCGAAGCCCGACTTCATCGACATGTTCATCCAGATCGGCCGCATCGGCCGTTCGCTGGGCGTGCACCTGCTGCTGGCCTCGCAGCGGCTGGAGGAGGGCAAGCTGCGCGGGCTGGACACCTACCTGTCGTACCGGATCGGCCTGCGGACCTTCTCGGCGGCGGAGTCGCGCACGGCGATCGGCGTGCCGGACGCGTACCACCTGCCGTCGGTGCCCGGTTCGGGGTACCTGAAGTTCGGTACGGACGAGATGACCCGGTTCAAGGCGGCGTACGTGTCGGGCACCTACCGCTCGGGGGGGCCGGACCTGTCGGTGGGACCGTTCCCGGTGGAGCGGCGGCCGGTGCTGTTCACGGCGGCTCCGGTGCCGGTGGTGTACGCGGCCCCGGACCCGGCGTACCTGGCGGCGGGCGCGGTCCGGGAGGACGACGCGCTCGCGGACACGGTGCTCGACGTGATCGTGGGCCGGCTGGAGGGGCAGGGGGTGCCGGCGCACCAGGTGTGGCTGCCGCCGCTGGACCAGGCTCCGCCGCTGGACCAGCTGCTGCCCGCGCTGGCGCCCTCGGCGGAGCGGGGGCTGCACGCGGAGGGGTACACCCGGCCCGGTGGGCTGGTCGTTCCGCTCGGTCTGATCGACAAGCCCTTCGAGCAGCGCCGCGAGGTGCTCTACCGGGACTTCTCGGGGGCGGCGGGCCACATGATGGTGGTCGGCGGCCCGCAGTCGGGCAAGTCGACGCTGATGCGGACGCTGATCTCGGCGTTCGCGCTCACGCACACCCCGCGCGAGGTGCAGTTCTACGGGCTGGACTTCGGCGGCGGCGGTCTGTCGGCGGTGTCGGAGCTGCCGCACGTGGGCGGGATCGCCTCCCGGCTCGATCCGGAGCGGGTGCGGCGTACGGTCGCGGAGGTGGCGGGGGTCCTCAACCGGCGCGAGGAGTTCTTCAGGGCGAACGGCATCGACTCCATCGCCACCTACCGGCGGCGGCGCGCGGCGGGGGAGCTGCCCGGCGAGGCGTGGGGCGACGTGTTCCTGATCGTCGACGGCTGGGGTGGTTTCCGTACCGAGTACGAGGGCCTGGAGCCGGTGGTCACGGACCTCGCGTCCCGGGGTCTGGGCTACGGCATCCACGTGGTGGTCACGGCGGCCCGGTACATGGAGGTGCGGGCCGCGCTGAAGGACCAGATGCTGAGCCGGCTGGAGCTGCGGCTCGGCGACGTGATGGACTCCGAGTTCGACCGGCGGGTCGCGGCCAACGTGCCGACGGGGATGCCGGGACGCGGCCAGGTGCCGGAGAAACTGCACTTCCTGGGCGCCCTGCCGCGCGTCGACGGCGCGCACGACGCCGAGAGCCTCTCGGAGGCCACGGCCGCCTTCGTGGCGGCGGTGCGCTCGGGCTGGTCGGGGCCGGCGGCTCCGGGCGTCCGGCTGCTGCCGCGGCTGCTGCACGCCGACCAGCTGCCCAAGGGCGGGGAGTTCCCGGAGCGCGGGATCGCGATCGGCATCGACGAGACCGCGCTGGAGCCGGTGTTCGTCGACTTCGAGACGGACCCCTTCTTCCTGGTGTTCGGCGAGAGCGAGTCGGGCAAGACGAACCTGCTGCGGCTCATCGCCCGGCAGATCGCCGACCGGTACACCCCGGACCAGGCCAAGCTGGTCGTGGGCGACTACCGGCGCGGGCTGCTGGGGGCGCTGCCGGAGGAGTACCTGCTGGAGTACGCGCCGATGGCGAGCTCCCTGCAGATGCACATGGAGGCGCTGGGCGGAGTGTTCTCACGCCGGCAGCCGCCGACCGACGTCACTCCGCAGCAGCTGCGCGACCGCAGCTGGTGGACGGGCCCGGACGTGTACATCGTGATCGACGACTACGACCTGGTCGCGACGAGCCAGGGCAATCCGCTGGCGCAGCTGGTGGAGTTCCTGCCGTTCGCCCGCGACACGGGGGTCCGCTTCATCATCGCGCGCAGCTCGGCGGGCGCCTCCCGGGCGCTGTACGAACCTTTCATGCAGCGCGTCAAGGAGCTGGGCGCGCAGGGCGTGGTGCTGTCGGGCGACCCCTCCGAGGGCGATCTGCTGGGCACCGTACGGTGCCGCCCGATGCCGCCGGGCCGCGGTTACTTCGTCTCCCGCAGGCGCGGCACGTCGCTCGTCCAGCTCGGGCGGATGGCGGGGCCGTCCTGACGGGGAAGCCGGCCGCCGCCGTCGCCTCCGGGCGGGGCGGAGGCCGCCGCCCGGCGGGCGTCCTCGGTGATCATCGGGAAACACTCCCCCGCCCCGGCCGGCAGCACCGATAATCGGCAGACCGCGGTAGCACCGCACCACCGAGGGAAGGGCCGCACATGGGCACCCAGCAGGAGAAGGACGAGCTGTACGCGCTCGACATCAGCGGCGTCGAGTGGCAGGGCCCGCCCGGGACCAGCCCGGACGAGGAGCGGGTGGAGATCGCCAGGCTGCCCGAGGGCGCGGTGGCGATGCGGTCTTCGCTGGACCGCGACACGGTGCTGCGGTACACGGCGGCCGAGTGGGAGGCCTTCGTCCTGGGGGCCCGGGACGGGGAGTTCGACCTCACCTGAGGGCGGTCGTGCATGCGCGAAGGGGGCGCGCCCGCGGTGGGCGCGCCCCCTTCGCGCGGGCGCCGTGCGGAGGGGTACGGGGCTCAGAAGGCCTCGGTGAACAGGCGCGAGGCCTTCACGTCGGTGGCGCGGTAGTCGCCCTTGCCCTGCTCGATGATCCGGGCGACCTTTTCGAGCTCCTGCTGCATGTGGTCGGCGCGGCGGTGGTACTTCGTCTGGAGGTTGACGTACTCCATGTGCGCCTCACCGTCCCAGGTGTCGGTGACGACCTTCACGGCCGCCTCCATCTCGTCGAGGTCCTTGAGGATGTTCTTCGAGACGACGCGGATGCGGTCCGCCATCTGCTGGACGCTCTCGTACCGTACCCGGGTGTGGCCGTCGGTGCCGGACATGATCTTCTCCTTCGCGGTGGGGTTGCTGGGGACGGCGCCGGACTCAGATGCCGTCGAGGCCCGAACGGCCGCCGCTGCCGCCGCCGATCGAGTTGAACGCGGCGCGCACCTCGTCGTCCTGGGCGTTGGTCAGGTTCTTCGTCTGCGAGACGGCGTTGTGCAGGACGCCGAGCAGACGGCGGATCTCGTCGTGGTCGATGTTGAGGTCCGACTGGGCCTTCTTGAAGCCCTCGGCACCCACACCGGTCCAGCCCGCGCTGACGGTGGCCAGGATGTCGGCCAGCTCGCGGGACTGCGTGGTCACGGCATTGGCCGTCTCGGAGATCTTGTTGGCCGCCTTGACGACCGGATCGTCCGCAAGACCGAAGTTGTTCGTCATCCGAAGCTCCTCACTTCTCAATTCCCCGGCAGAACCGGCGGATTGCAGGGCGGAGCGGACCTTCGCGACGCGGAATTCCAGTCACGCGCGCCGCACTTCCCCCTCCGCTTCACGAATCCCCCGATCACAGTCGTGAAGCCTGCGGTCACTCTAGCCAGTTCGGGTCCCACGCCCAACACCGGTGGGCCGTCACCGTAGATGAACCGTGACCGTTCACTGCAAACGGCGTCGGCGGCGGCTCCGGGCCTCGCGGACGACCGTCGCGGTGGCGGCGATGACGGCGATGAGGACGGCGCCGACGCCGAGAGCGTACGTGCCGATCCGCTCCTCGCGCTCATGGGCGGTTTCCGACAGGGCGAGTTCGGCCGCCCGGGGCGCGGCCGCCGGGGGCGGGCCGGGGTCCGGGACGGGTGCCCGGGGCTCCTCGCGGTCCTGGGTGACGGCGCGTACCGGGTCCACCACGCCCCAACCGACGTAGTCGTCACGGCCGTTGACGGCGCGCTCGGCGGTGTTCTGGATCTGCCAGACCACCTCCTGCGGGGTCCACTGCGGGTGCTCGGCGCGCAGCAGGGCCGCGACCCCGGCGACGTAGGGGGCGGAGAAGCTGGTGCCGTTGTCGATGCACTGGCCGAAGCCGGGGACGGTGGAGACCATGTCGACACCGGGGGCGGCGACGCCGATGAAGTCGCCCGGCTGGGAGAACGCGGCCCGCTCGTTGTTGCGGTCGGAGGAGGCCACGGCCAGGACCCCGGGGAAGGCGGCGGGATAGGTCCGGCGCTTCTGGCCGTTCAGGCCGTCGTTGCCGGCCGAGGCGACGACCACCGCCTTGGCGTCCAGGGCCCGCTGGACGGCCTTGCCCAGGTCGGAGTCGGGGGTGAGCGGGGCGTCGGTGTCCTGGGAGATGTTGATGACCTGGGCGCCCTTGGCCACCGCGTGGTCGATGGCCTGGGCGAGGGTGGCCGCGTTGCCGTTGCCCTGCCCGTCGTTCTGCCGGATGGGGATGACGGTGGCCTCGGGGGCCAGGCCGACGAAGCCGGTGCCCTCCTGGGGACGGGCCGCGATCAGGCCGGCGACCTTGGTGCCGTGCCCGACGGTGTCGTTGGTGCCGTCGCCGCCCTTGGGGTCGAGGAAGTCCCGGCCGGCGCCGGGGTCGAGGGCGCCGGAGAGCTGCGGGTTGGCGCGGTCCACGCCGGTGTCGATGACCGCGACGCGGACGCCCTTGCCCTTGGTCCGCGCCCACAGCGCGTCCAGCATGAGCCGCTGGAGGGCCCAGGGCCGGTCGGCGATCTGCTTCTTCATGGGGAAGGTGCACTCCCCCGCCCCGGCGAGCCTCAGGGCGTACGGGGCCGGGGACGGCGGCGCGGACCGGGCGCCGGGCGCGGCGCCGACGGCGGCACCGTACGCCGCCACGAGGGCCAACGCGGTGCCCGCCAGCACGGCGCGGGGCGTCTGCGGCACGGGCGGCCTCCTCATGAACCCTGCGGCTGACGGGCGGAGTTGGTGTCGAGGCGGGGCCCCTTGGAGAGGAACTCCGACCAGGCGATCGGCACCATGGCGGGCACGACCCCGCCGTAGCCGAGCCGGATCTGCGCCTGGCTGGCCTCGGGGCGACCGTCGCCGGCCCCGCCCGGGGCCTGCGGGTCGGGCGCGCCGATCTTCGACTGCGCGGCGTCGCTGTCGCCGTTGGCCTGGACGGCGTAGCGCAGGCCGGTGTCGGTGACCAGGAACAGCGATCCGCCGGCCGTGGTCTGGCGGCCCTGGACCTGGGTGTAGAGCAGGCCCGTGCCGGGGGTGACGTAGGAACTGGTGCCGCTCGCGGCGATGTCGACGGGGAATCCGGTCCCGGCCCAGGTGCTCAGCGTCTGGTTGCCCTGCCCGTCGACCGAGCGCAGCACGTTGCAGACGGTGTCGCGCCGTTCGGCGCCCTGCGGAGCACCGGGGGTGTCGGCGACCCGGTTGACCTGCTTTCCGCGTTTGCGCGGCCACCGGGCCTCGTCCTTGAAGGGGGTGGCGTCGGAGCCCAGGGACTGCAGGTCGATCTCGTGGGCCTTGCCGTGCATGTTGAGGCTGTCGGTGGCCGGCGAGGAGATCAGCAGCCAGGCCACGAACTCCGAGACGGGGGCGACCCGGTCGGGCAGGACGACGTAGTGCTGCGTACCGGAGCCGGTCTGGGCCGTCAGCACCATGCCGACCTTGGCGTCGGCCGCGCCCAGGCCCGGGACCGCCGCGTTCGCGCCCGGGGTGCCGGGCAGTTGAGGGAAGGCCAGGTCGTCGCCCGCATTGAGGGTGGCGAGCCACTCCTCGGTGACCGGCTGCGGGGTGGCGCCGGTGCCGACCAGGGCGGTGGTGAGGGTCGCGGAGTCCGGTTTGCCCTCCGGGAAGCGGTACTTGGTGCCCGTCGCGTCCACGAGGAAGCGCTCCTTGGCCCCGCCGGTGCTCTGCACGTACAGCACCTGCCCGTCGGCGGTGCGGCGGGCGTCGTCGAGCAGTCCGGCCTCGCGGTCGGCGAGCACGAACGCCGCCGTCTGGACGCCCCGGCCGTTGCCGCCGGGCTGCTGGCAGACGGCCCAGCGCTTGGCCTTGCCGGCCTCCTGCTTCGCGGGGAGCCGGTCGGGGGCGTAGGGGATGCCGATGATGGGGCCGCGCGGGGGCTTGCCCGCGTCGAGCACCTTGTCCTCGACCTGGACGACCTTGAACTTCTGCGGGTCGAGGAGGAGCCGCGCGGAGGCCAGGTTCAGCACGGGGTGCAGCCGGGTCTGGTCCTTGCCGCCGACCTTGGTGGTGAGGACCACGTACCGGGTCGTCGACTGCTTGCCGACGATGACGGTGGCGCCGGGCTCGTCCCAGCCCTTGGGCGCCTGCGGTTTGAACATGCCCCAGGCTCCGAAGCCCGCGACCACGAGCGCCCCGATCACGACCCCGGGCACGACGGCGCGCAGCGGCCTGGGCGCACCCTCCTCGGTGCCGGTGGCCGAGGGCTGCAGGAACGCGGCCACCGTGCGCCGCTTCGCGAAGGTGTACGCGTTGAGCTCATCACGTCGTGATGCCATGACCGCCTGCTTCTCCCCGCACGGCCCGGCCGGTGGGGCCGCTCCCCGGGCCTTGGTTGTCGGACCGGGGACCTACTATGCCTCTTGACGGAGGGTCGGCAGGGGGCGGGTAGGCTGGGAAGTCCGCTCAGCGCCTTCCGGACCGGGGTAATTCAGGGCTTGTTGGGGTGGATCGGGGAGGTTCCGGAGCCGGCGGCCGCCGCCGCGCGGTGCCGGACGCGCCGGGTCCGCCCCCTTGATGGGGAGGTGTGCGAGTGAGGGCCACCGCGACGGAGCCGCAGGCGGCCGCGGCCGCACCCGGACGGGGCGGGGTGACCCCGCATCCGAAGTCGAGCCCGGGCCGGTTCGGGCCGTTCCGATTGCAACAGCTCGTACTCCTCCAGCTCGCCGCGGCCGTCCTGCTCGTGGCGTGGATGGGGGAGCCGCTGCTGCTGGTGCCCGCCGGCGTCCTGGCCCTCGTCCTGGTGCTGCTGGCCGTGGTACGCCGCCACCAGCGGTCCCTGCCCGAGTGGATCGGCGGCGCGCTCGCGCTGCGGGCCCGGCGCCGCAGGGCCGCGTCGCTCGCGGTGCCCGCGGGGACCGAGCCGGGGCTGGCCCCGCTGGTCGAGGCCGATCCCGCCCTGCGGACGCTGACCTTCAGCGACCGTGACCGGCGGCCGGTGGGCATGGTGGGCGACGGGACCTTCCTGACGGCGGTGGTCCAGGTGGACATGGACGCCACCGCGCTGCGGCCGGACCGGGGGGCGCGACCTCTCCCGCTGTCCGCGGTACGGGACGTCCTCGAAGTGGACGGCATCCGGCTGGAGTCGGCACAGCTCGTCCAGCACACGCAGCCCGCTCCGGCCCCGCACCTGCCGGCCCGGTCGATGGCCACGCTCAACTACGCCCCGCTCCAGGCCCGGACGGGCGCCCCGGCCGTGCGGCTGACGTGGATCGCGCTCAAGCTCGACCCCGAGCTGTGCCCGGAGGCCGTCGCCGCCCGCGGCGGCGGAATGGCGGGGGCCCAGCGGTGTCTGGTGCGGGTCGCGGACCAGCTGGCGAGCCGGCTGACCGGGGCCGGGTTCCGGGCCGCCGTGCTGACGGAGCAGGAGCTGACGGGCGCGCTCGCGACCTCCTCCTGCGCGAACCCGATGGCGATCACCCAGGCGGGACGGGCGGCGAGCACGGGCCGGCGCACGGAGGAGACCCCGCGGTCCTGGCGCTGCGACGACCGGCGGCACACCACGTACTGGATAGCCCGCTGGCCGCAGTTGGGCGGTACCGGGGCGGGGCTGCCGCAGTTCGTGGCCCTGCTGACCTCGCTGCCCGCGCTGGCGACGAACTTCAGCCTGACGATGGCCCCGGCGGAGCGGCAGGGCGTGACGCTGACCGGGCACGTCCGGGTGACCGGGCGCAGCGACGAGGAGCTCGTCGCGGCCCGGCGGGAACTGGAGCGGACCGCGCGGGGCGTACGGACGGGACTGGTCCGGCTGGACCGGGAACAGGTGCCGGGGCTGCTGGCCTCGCTGCCGTTGGGAGGTGCGCGGTGACGGGCTCGGCGAGGAACGCGGTCAGGGGCGGTTTCGGGCTGATCGGGCCGCGCCGGGAGCGGCACGTGGTCCCGGCGGGCGATCTGGACGCGCTGGCGCTGCCCGTCGGGGACGACGGGGTCGTCATCGGCGTGGACGCGGAGGGCCGCCCGGCGGTGCTCGGCGTGAACCGGCCCACGCCGTACGAGGTCACGCTGATCGGCGGCTTGTGGACGGCCCAGGTGCTGGCCCTGCGGACGGCGGCGACCGGGGCCCGGGTCGCGGTGGAGACCGGGCGCGGGCAGGTGTGGTCCGGGCTGGCCCAGGCGGCCGGCGGCGGACAGCAGTGCGTGACCCTGCACGACGTGGGCCGGGTGCCGCCGCAGGGCGCCTCGGCGGGCAGTCCGGTGCTGGTGATCCGGGACTGCGGGATGCGGCCGCCGCGCGGACGGGTGGTGGCCGGGCCGTGGCAGTCGGTGCTGACCCTGCTGCCGTACCTGAGCCCGGCGGCTCCGCGGCTGTGCCGGAACTCCGCGCTGGTGGGGGTGCAGCGGGTGTCCCCCGAGGAGGCGGAGCGGATCGGCGCCCTGATGGCGCTGCCGCGGGCGGCGGTGGAGTCCCTGCCGACCCTCGGGGACGGGGTGACGCTGTGGTGTACGCCGCGGGACCGGAAGTTCGTGATGACGCAGGGCACGGAAACGGAGACGGGCCTGCTGGGCGCGGCGCGGCGCATCGACTGAGACGGTGGTGCGCAATGACGGTTGCTCAGGGCGCGGGTGGCCTGTAGGCAGGAGTGCGGGGGCGCGACCTCGGGGGCCTCGGGGTCACGGGGCGCGATTAGGCTGAGCGCGGGCGCGGCGTCGAGTTGGGCGCCCGACCGGTGTTCGACAGACCAGGAGGACCAGTGAGCGGCGATCGGAACGAGAGGCGCGGCGGGACGTGGGACGTCCCGACGGACGATCAGTCCGACGCGGAGCCCGATGTGACGGGCGAGTTCACCATCGACTACACCCCGCCGGCCTGGTACACGCAGGGCGCGTCGGCGCCGGCCGCGCCGGTTCCGGGGCTGCCGGGGCTGCCCGAGGGCAGCGGATTCGAACCCCACCGGCCGTCGGACGTGGTCTCCCCGCCGACGATGCGGATCGCCCCGCCGGCCCCTCGCACCCCGTCCGACCCCCAGTCGGCGAGCGAGGCGCCGCTGTCCGCGTTCCCGGCTCCGGCGGACTCGGGCGCGCCCGCGTTCCCGGCTCCGACGGACGCGGTTCCGCCCGCGTTCCCGGCGCAGGGTCCGGCCGCCTTCCCGGCCCCGGCCCCGGCCGATGCCGTGCCGGCGTTCCCGGGTGCCGCTGCGGCCCCCTACCCGGCGCAGGGGGAGACCCCGGCGCCGTTCCCCGGTCAGGCCCCGCCCGCCCACCCGGGACAGGCGGGGAGTCCGGCTCCCGCCGGCGCGGCGGGGGACGCGGCCGCCCCCGCGCAGGCGCCTGCCGACGCGCCGTCGTCGCCCCCGGGGGAGCCCGCCGGATCTCCGGCCACTGCCGCGCCCTCGGCCTCCGAGGGCACGGCCCACGCCGACGCGCCCGCCCCGGACCAGCCCCGGGAAGCGGCGGCGGACGCCCCGTTCCGGGTGCCGGTGGTCGAGCCCATCGTCGTGCCCGCACTGCCGGAGGTCCCCGCGGCGCCCCGGACCGCCACGCCCGCCGAGGGCGTCAAGGTGCCGCAGGACGCCCCGCAGGGGCCGTACGCCCCCGCCCCCTCTCCCGCGGCTACTCCGTTCGGGGGACCCGGCCACGGGGGTGAGCTGCCTCCGCTGCCGCCCGCGTTCCCGTCCTCGGGTCCGCCCCAGGGGTACGGGTTCCCGCCCGTCGGCCAGCCGCAGCCCCAGGCCCAGGCCCCGCAGGGCTACGGCTTCCCGCCTCAGGCGACACCGCAGGCCCCCGTCGCCCCGTGGCCCCAGCAGCAGGCCGCGCAGCCACAGCCGCCGCAGCCGCAGCCGCCGCAGGGCCCGTACCAGCAGCAGCCCGGCCAGGGACCCGGCGCGCCGCTGGGCTACACCGCCGCCGTCGAGCTGTCCTCCGACCGCCTGATCCGCGCCAAGCAGAAGCCCAAGCCCACCCGCTCCGGCTTCCGCTTCGGCGGCAAGGCCGCCGAGGCCGACCGCCAGCGGAAGCTCGAACTGATCCGCACTCCGGTGATGTCCTGCTACCGCATCGCCGTCATCAGCCTCAAGGGCGGCGTCGGCAAGACCACGACCACCACCGCCCTCGGCGCGACCCTCGCCACCGAGCGCCAGGACAAGATCCTGGCCATCGACGCGAACCCCGACGCCGGCACCCTCGGCCGCCGCGTCCGCCGCGAGACCGGCGCGACGATCCGCGACCTGGTCCAGGCGATCCCGTACCTGCACTCGTACATGGACATCCGGCGGTTCACCTCGCAGGCCCCCTCGGGCCTGGAGATCATCGCCAACGACGTGGACCCGGCGGTCTCGACGACCTTCAACGACGAGGACTACCGCCGCGTCATCGAGACGCTCGGCCGCCAGTACCCGATCATCCTCACCGACTCGGGCACCGGGCTCCTCTATTCCGCGATGCGCGGGGTCCTGGACCTGGCCGATCAGCTGATCATCATCTCGACCCCGTCGGTGGACGGCGCGAGCAGCGCCAGCACCACCCTCGACTGGCTGTCCGCCCACGGGTACGCCGACCTGGTCTCGCGCTCGATCACCGTCATCTCCGGGGTCCGCGAGACCGCCAAGATGATCAAGGTCGAGGACATCGTGCAGCACTTCGAGACCCGCTGCCGCGGGGTCGTCGTCGTGCCCTTCGACGAACACCTGGCGGCCGGCGCCGAGGTGGACCTGGACCTGATGCGACCCAAGACCCGGGAGGCCTACTTCACCCTCTCCGCGCTGGTCGCCGAGGACTTCGTCCGCGCACAGCAGCAGGGCGCGCAGGCGCACTGGGGCGGACCCCAGCAAGCCCAGCAGCCCCAGCAGCCCCAGCAGCCCCAGCAGCAGCCGTACCCCCAGCAAGCCCCGCCGGCTCCGGCCCCGCAGCCGGCGGGCCCGTACCAGCAACCGCAGCAGCCCCCGTACGGCGGCCAGCCCTACCCGCAGCC
Organism: Streptomyces sp. M-16; assembly: GCF_052114405.1. Taxonomy (NCBI): domain Bacteria; kingdom Bacillati; phylum Actinomycetota; class Actinomycetes; order Kitasatosporales; family Streptomycetaceae; genus Streptomyces; species Streptomyces sp. M-16. The sequence continues at coordinate 25,315 of NZ_JBFRER010000004.1, forward strand.
CGGCCAGCCCTGGCAGCAGCCCCCGGGCCAGCCCCCGCGCGACCCGCGCCTCGGCTGAGCCGGGACACGGCAGACGAGCGAGAGGGCGCGTACCCACCCCAAGACGGGACGGGCCCGCCGGCTGCATCCCGTACAGGTCCAGGCCCACGCGGTCGATCGCGTACGCCTCCACGGTCCGCTCGGTGGCGTCGAACTGCACGTTCGTGCCGACCGAGATCGCCGCCGGCATCCGCTCGCCGTCCGCCGTCAGCCAGCCCGCGTACACCCCGTCGGCCGGGATCGCGGTGTGCGGCTGGGTCTCGACGTTCGCCGTCGGGTAGCCGAGCTCGCGCCCGCGCTGCGCGCCGCGCACCACGACGCCCTCGACCCGGTGCGGGCGGCCGAGGATCTCGGCGGCGCCGTCCATGTCCCCCTCGGCGACGAGCCTGCGCGCGAGGGTGGACGAGAACGGCACCCCGCCGCCCGCCTCGCCGCGCTCCACCAGGTCCACGACCTCGACCTCGTAGTCGTACGTGGCGCCCAGCTCCGTCAGGAAGTCGACGTTCCCGGCGGCCCGGTGGCCGAAGCGGAAGTTCGGGCCCTCGATGACGGCACGCGCGTGCAGCTTGTCGACCAGCACCTTCACGATGAAGTCGGCCGGGGACAGCTGTGAGAACTCCGCCGTGAAGGGCAGGATCAGCAGCGCGTCGACCCCGAGGCCGGCCATCAGCTCGGCGCGGCGGTCGTAGGGGGCCAGGATCGGCGGGTGGCTGCCCGGCCGGACGACCTCGCTGGGGTGCGGGCTGAAGGTGACGACCACCGAGGGCACGCCGAGGGCGCGCGCCTTCGCGACGGCCTGCCCGATGATCAGCTGGTGTCCCCGGTGCACACCGTCGTAGGAGCCGATGGTGACGACGCTGCGTCCCCAGTCCTGGGGGATGTCCTCCAAGCCACGCCAGCGCTGCACTGTGACCGCTCCTCGCCCGAACCCGTGTAGTCCCTGTACCGATTGCAGGTCTAAGACTGCCATGCCGGTGGCCGGGGCCCCGCATCGGCGTCCGCCTGAGGGCCGGGCCGCCTCATGTGACGTCCGGGGCGGCCCTGCTGAGGGTCTCCACGGTACGCCGGGCACCGGGTCCGAGGAGGGCCGCGGCATCGGCCTCCGCGTCCGTGAGCCAGCGTGCCACCAGCGCCCCGAAGGCCGGATCGGCGCGGGCCAGCTCCACCGTGCGGTGCTCGAAGACGACGGGCCCGCCGGGGGCCCGCAGCAGCCGGCGGCCGGTCCGCCGGAGCAGCTCCCGGGTGCGCTCCTCGGGGCGTACGGAGGCCGCGGCGGCGAGGGCCTCCAGGAAGGCACCCAGGACCGACGGATCGGCCTCCTCGCGCAGCAGTACGTCGGCCAGCTCGCCGCGCAGCGTCCGCGAGGGCTCCCCGCCCGGCGCGGCCAGCACCCGGGCCAGCTCGGACCGTACCGGCGGCGGGGCCGTGCGCAGCAGGTCCAGGACGAGGGCCCGCAGCACGGGCCCGGCGGCCGGGCCCTGTTCCAGACGCCGGTCGACGAACGCGGCGGCGTGCGGGGCGTCCTCGGGGTGGCCGGCCAGGTGGTCCCGTACGAGGTCGCCGGCGCGCCGGGCCAGCCCCGGAGTGGTCAGCCCGGCCAGCGCGCGCAGCACCTCGCCGTCGGCGCGGGCCCGCAGGGCGGCGAACACGGCGTCCGGGTCGGGCAGTACGGGCAGGGCGGCGACCAGCGCGGAGGCGGGCAGCCGGGAGCCGCTCCCGGGGTCGCGGAAGCAGTCGAGGGCGTCGGGCAGGTAGCGGGCCCGTACCTGGGGGTCGCGCAGCAGCACGGCGAGGGCGCTGCCGTGCAGGGAGGCGTCGCCGGGGCGGGCGAGCAGCGCCCGGGCGGCGTAGCGCAGCAGCTCGCGGTCCGCGGTGCTGCGCACGTGGGGGGCGGTGGCGAGGCCGTACGCGGCCGCGGCCACGCGGCGGCCGGGGCGCTCGTCGTGGGCCCAGCGGTCGACGGCGCGGGACATGGCGGAGGGCTCGTCCTCGGCGAGGACGGCGAGCAGTTCGTCGGCGCGGGGGTGACCGGCGCCGACGAGGGCCTCGGTGAGGTCGTCGACGGCCAGGGCCCGGTGGGTGTGCAGGAGGGCCTGGGCGGCGGTGGCGACGGTGGCTCCGGGGCGGCCGCGCAGGCGGCGTTCGTCGGTGAACCAGGCGCAGAGCAGGGGCAGGACGAGCTGCGGTGCGCGGGCGAGGCGGCGGGCGGCGGCCTCCAGGTAGTGGTGGTCGGAGGGCAGCAGGCGGCGCAGCAGGTCGAGCCGGTCGGACTCGGGCAGCCGCAGCCGGTTCCAGAACCAGCCGCCGAACTCCCCGGGACCCGCCCGGGCCACGTGCTCGGCGAGGGCGTGCAGGACGGGGAGGTGGGGGGCGGCGTCGGGTGCGGCGAGCAGGGTGCCGCGCAGCAGTCGGGCGGCCCACCAGAGGCGGTCGGGGTGGACCGGGCCGTCCGGCTCGGCCGGCTGTTCCGTGAAGGTGTTGAGGGCGCCGACCAGGCGGGTCAGCACACCCCGGGTCTCGGCGGGCGGGAGCCGCCGCAGGGCCTCCAGGACGGGTCCGATGCGGTGCCGGGGCACGGGCGGGCCGGGGGTGGCGGGGCCGCGGTGGACGAGGGTGTCCAGGGCGGTGGGAACGTCGAGGTGGGCCGCCTGGAGCCAGTCGGAGAGCTCCTCGTGCGCGAAGCGGTAGCCGGGGCCGGCGGGGACGAGCAGGCCCTCGGTGAGGACGGCGGAGGCCCAGCCGGTGCGCCAGGGGAACAGTTCCTCGAAGGAGGCCCGGTCCAGCTGGCCCTGCCCGGGGCCGAGGCAGCGCCGGGCGGCCTCGTGCACCCGCCCGGCCACCCGCGCGGCGAGCCGCCGCACCCCGGGCCCGTACACCACCCCCCGGCCGGCGCCGCCGCCCTCGGTCTCGGCACGGCTCTCGCCGGGCCCGGCGAAGCCCCGGCCCGCCCCCGCCCCGGCGCTCCGGTCCCCGGCGCGCCACGCCTCCTCCCGGCCGGGTCCGTGGCCGTCACCGGCCCCCGTCCACGGACCGGGCGACCCGGCGCTCCGCGGCCGCGGGATCCCGCCGTCCGGGGCGGGGCCCCGGCGGCTCCGCTCCCCGGCACCCCGGACGCCACCGGCCGCCTCCCCGGCGGGCCCCGCGCCCGTACCCCGGTCACCGGCGGTCCGGTGCGCGTCGGGACCGCGACCGGCGGCCCCGTCCGCGGCCTGCCCTTCCGGGTCCGGGCCGCCGCCATGGCCGCCGCCATGGCCGCCGCCGGAGTGCGTGCCGTCGGTATGAGTGCCGCCGGAAGGGGCGCCGCCGGAAGGGGCTCCGTCGGGGTGCGCGCCCCCGGTGTCGGCCCGGCCTCCCGCGTGCCGTCCGTCGGCGGGGCCCGTCGGCGGAGGGGTCCCGGGGCGCACGTCCCCCGCGGTCCACGCGGCCCCGGCCGGCGCGCCGCCGGTATCCGCGGCTCCCGCGGTACGGGTGCCCGCCCGCGGGCCCGCGGGGGGTGTGCCCGGGGGCTCCGGGCCCTCGGGGGCCCACGCCGGGGCGGTGTCGGCGACGGCGAGCCGGACGGCCACGCGCAGGGCCACCAGGTCCAGGTGCGCCGCGAACACCTCGTCCCGCCCCGGGCGGCCCGCCGTGACCTCGGCGGCTCGGATCCCGGCGAGCAGGCTCAGGGTGAGGGGGTGCCGGGCGTCGGCCTCCCGCACGGCGTCGTCCGGGATCCCCAGGCGGGCCCGCGCCGTCCGCGCCTCGTCCGGGGTCAGGTCCCCGACCGGGAGCGCGGGCGGCAGCCGCCGTGCCGCCCGGTCCGGGGCGTGCAGCATCCCCGGCGGGTACAGCTCCCCCGCGCGCTCCCAGTATTCGGGCCGGGCGGCGACCACCAGCCTGGCCCCGGTCCCGCCCAGCCACCCGGCGGTGGCTCCGGTCCACGGCGCGAGGCGGTGCGCGAGCTGCGGCGGCATCTCCTCGGGGGCGTCCAGCACGACCAGCAGCGCCCGCCCGGCGTCCGCCGCCAGCCCGGCCACCCGCTCGGCCGTCCCCGGCGGCACGGGCCCCGCCCCGCCGGCGGCGACGATCCGGCCGGCGGCTTCGAGGGCCCGTGTCACGGCGTCGGCCAGGGAAGCGTCCCCGCCCCGCAGGTCGGCCCCCCGCAGCCACAGCGTCGGCGCGGGGAGGGGGCCGCGCGCGCGGTCGGCGGCGAGGGCGGCGAGGGCGGTGGTGCGGCCGGTGCCGGGGGCGCCGACCAGACCCAGGACCTGGCGGTCCCCCGTGGTGAAGGCGGCCAGCCCGGCGGCGATCGCGGGACGCGGCACCGGTTCCGGCACGGCGCCGGGCGCGGATCCGGGCGCGGGCGCGGTGCCGGGGGCCAGGGGGAAGGCCGAGCCGAGGGTGATCGCGGTCAGCTCCAGCACGCCGGCGAGGTTGAGGTCGGCCCCGTACCCCGGCACGGTGGCGGAGTTGCGTGCCAGCAGGGCCGCGAGGGGGCCGTCGGGCACCGCCGCGGCGCAGGCGCGCAGGGGGACGGCGAAGCTTCCGGAGCGGTGCTCCGTGCCGAGAGCGGTGCCGAGGACCGCGAGGACCGCTCCGGTCTCCGCGTCGAGGACCGGCCCCCCGCAGGTCTCCGCGCCCCGCGTGAGGGCGTCCCGGCCGTCCGTGCCGATCGCCAACTCGACGGTGGCGGGCAGGAGGTGGGCGCGGCCGGCCGCGGTGTAGGTGACCTCCGTACCGGCCGCGAGCACCCGCGCCTGGCGCCAGCCCCGCGCGGGGAGGCGTACGTACGTCCCCGGAGGGATCACCTCCCGCATCGCGACCGGCAGCGGGCGCAGCCCCAGCCCGTCGGTCCGCACGAGGGCCAGCCCGAGGTCCGGCAGGGCGCTCACGTCCTGCGGGCCGGCGGGCCAGCGCCGGCCCCCCGGGCCGTGCAGCACCACCCGGGCCGGTCCGTCGACGGCCGCGTGGCTGGTGATCACCGTGCCGCGGTCGTCGGCCACGAAGCCGCTGCCGCGCGGTCGCCCGGCCTCGTCGCAGACCAGCACGAGCCCCACGGCGCCACCGGCCCCCGGTCCTCCCGCCCCGTCGCAGTCCGCGAGGACGCCCCCGGAGGCATCCCGGGAGGCGCCCCCGGGGACGTCCGTGGCGACGCCCGTCCCCAGGCGCGTGCCGAAGCCCGCGCCGAAGTCCGTGCCGGAGTCCGTCCGGGGCTCGGCCCCACGACTCCTCGCACCGTCGGTGACCTCGTCCGTCATCGCCGCACCACTCCCCTGCCGCGGGACCCCTGGTCACGACGGTAGGCAAGTGAAGATCAGCACGAAAAGCACGCGGGGCGAAAGCGCCCCCTTACGCTCCCCGCATTCACTCCGAGCGCCTGCTCGGACGGGTGAATACGGGGCTCCGGGTGGATAGAGACCTACCCGAGGGGGGTCGTGGAGCGGTGAGCGGCAGACCATGTGCGCTCACCGCTCGTCAGACGAAGACCGCGAGGGACTTCGCCTTGCCGTTCTTGCTCTCCACGAGCCCGAGCAGCTGCCCCTCGGGCCCGTAGACGGCGACCGTCCGGCCGTCCGGGTACTCGTCCGGCATGTCGATCCGGACCCCGTTGGCGAGCAGCGAGGCCCTCCGGGAGTCCAGGTCCCAGCGCGGGAAGGCGGCGGCCGCCGCCTCGCCGATCGGCATCACGGTCAGCTCCTCCTGGAGCTGGTCCAGAGTCCGCGCGCGGTCGAGCTTGTACGGGCCCACCCGCGTGCGCCGGAGCGCCGTGAGGTGGCCGCCCACGCCGAGGTCGGCGCCCAGGTCGCGGGCGAGGGCGCGGATGTACGTACCGCTGGAGCAGACCACGGAGACGACGAGGTCGACGACCTTGGTGCCGTCCTCGGCCTCCGCCTCCCGCATGTCGTACACCTGGAACGAGGAGATGGTCACCGGACGGGCCGGGATCTCGAAGTCCTCGCCGTCGCGGGCGCGCTTGTAGGAGCGCACGCCCTTGATCTTGATGGCGCTGACCTTCGACGGGACCTGCATGATGTCGCCGGTCAGCTTGGCGATGCCCGCGTCCACCGCCTCGCGGGTCACCCCGGAGGCATCGGCGGACGACGTGATCTCGCCCTCGGCGTCGTCCGTGAGGGTGTACTGCCCGAGACGGATGGTCCCGAGGTACTCCTTCTCGGTCAGGGCGAGGTGGCCGAGGAGCTTGGTGGCCTTCTCCACGCCGAGGACGAGGACGCCCGTCGCCATCGGGTCGAGGGTGCCGGCGTGGCCGACGCGACGGGTCTTGGCGATCCCGCGCATCTTGGCGACCACGTCGTGCGAAGTGAAGCCGGACGGCTTGTCGACGATGACAAGGCCGTCCGGAGTCTTCCCTGCGTTGGTGCTCATTCCGCGGCTGCGTCCTCGTCGTCCTCGTCGCCCGGCTTCTTGTACGGGTCGGCTTCGCCGGCGTACTGGGCGCCGGAGGAGACCTCCCGCACCTGGGCGTCGGAGGAGCGTGCCTTGTCGAGGAGGTCCTCGATGGTCTTGGCGTTCTCCGGGAGGGCGTCCGCGACGAAGGTCAGGGTGGGCGTGAACTTGGTTCCCGCCGCCCGGCCGACCGCGGAGCGCAGTACGCCCTTGGCGCTTTCGAGGCCCGCGGCCGCGCTGGCCCGGTCCTCGTCGTCACCGTAGACCGTGTAGAAGACCGTGGCCTCCCGCAGATCGCCGGTGACCCGGGTGTCCGTGATGGTCACGTGCGTACCGAGGCGGGGGTCCTTGACACCGCGCAGCAGCTTCTCGGCCACCACCTCCCGGATGAGGTCCGCCAGCTTCTTCGCCCGCGCATTGTCGGCCACTGGTCCGTCTCCTTCTTCCTTGCAGACAAGCAATCAGTCTTCATCACCGTGGAACCGCCGTCTCACGGACAGCAGCTCCACTTCCGGACGTGCCGCGACCAGCCGCTCACAGCGGTCGAGCACGTCCGATACGAACCCCGCGTCCCCACTCACCAGGGCGACCCCTATGCGGGCCCTGCGGTGCAGGTCCTGGTCGCCCACCTCGGCCGCGCTCACGGAGAACTTGCGTTGGAGCTCGGCGACGATGGGCCGGACGACGGAGCGTTTCTCCTTCAGCGAGTGGACGTCGCCGAGGAGCAGATCGAAGGACAGAGTCCCCACGTACATGCAGTTCCGGATGTCCCGCCGGTGCGGGTTAGGTGGCCCGCCGGGCCGTCGCCCGGAGGGATCTCCCGGTCGCGCGAGCGGCCGGTCACCAGAACCGTACACGCAACGGCCGGGGCCGATCGACGGATATTCCGCCGACCGGCCCCGGTGTTACAGCTGACTACGACACGGTGCGAACCGCCTCGCGCTTACGCGCGGGGCTTCTCGCGCATCTCGTACGTCGCGATGACGTCGTCGATCTTGATGTCGTTGAAGGAACCGAGGTTGATACCACCCTCGAAGCCCTCGCGGATCTCGGTGACGTCGTCCTTGAAGCGGCGCAGACCGGAGATGGTGAGGTTCTCGGCGATGACCTTGCCATCGCGCAGGAGCCGCGCCTTGGTGTTGCGCTTGACCTCGCCGGAGCGGATGAGGACACCCGCGATGTTGCCCAGCTTGGACGAGCGGAAGATCTCGCGGACCTCCGCCGTACCGAGCTCGACCTCTTCGTACTCCGGCTTGAGCAGACCCTTCAGGGCCGCCTCGATCTCCTCGATGGCCTGGTAGATCACCGAGTAGTAGCGGACGTCGACGCCCTCGCGGTCCGCCATCTGCGCGGCACGGCCCACGGCACGGACGTTGTAGCCGATGACGATGGCGTCGGAGCCCATCGCCAGCGAGATGTCCGACTCGGTGACCGCACCCACACCGCGGTGCAGGACGCGGATGTCGACCTCTTCGCCGACGTCGAGCTGGAGCAGCGAGGACTCCAGGGCCTCGACCGCACCGGACGAGTCGCCCTTGATGATGAGGTTGAGTTCCTGGACCAGACCGGCCTTGAGGACCGAGTCGAGGTCTTCCAGGGACACCCGGCGGACGCGCTTGGCGAAGTTGGCGTTGCGCTCACGCGCAGCACGCTTCTCGGCGATCTGACGGGCGGTGCGGTCCTCGTCGACGACGAGGAAGTTGTCGCCGGCGCCGGGGACGTTGGTGAGACCCAGGACCAGGACGGGGGTCGAGGGACCCGCTTCCTCGATGTTGTTGCCCTTGTCGTCGAGCATGGCGCGCACACGGCCGTAGGCGTCGCCCACGACCATCGTGTCGCCGACGCGGAGGGTACCGCGCTGGACGAGGACGGTGGCGACGGCACCGCGGCCACGGTCGAGGTGGGACTCGATCGCAATACCCTGAGCGTCCTGCTCGGGGTTGGCGCGCAGGTCGAGCGAGGCGTCGGCGGTGAGGACGACGGCCTCCAGCAGGGAGTCGATGTGCAGACCCTGCTTGGCGGAGATGTCGACGAACATCGTGTCGCCGCCGTACTCCTCGGCGACCAGACCGAACTCGGTGAGCTGACCGCGCACCTTGACCGGGTCGGCACCCTCGACGTCGATCTTGTTGACCGCGACGACGATCGGGACGCCGGCGGCCTTGGCGTGGTTGAGCGCCTCGATCGTCTGCGGCATGACGCCGTCGTTGGCCGCGACCACGAGGATCGCGATGTCGGTCGACTTCGCACCACGGGCACGCATGGCGGTGAACGCCTCGTGACCCGGGGTGTCGATGAAGGTGATCTTGCGGTCTTCGCCGTTGACCTCGGTGCCCACCTGGTAGGCACCGATGCCCTGGGTGATGCCGCCGGCCTCGCCCGCAACGACGTTCGTCTTGCGGATGGCGTCGAGCAGGCGGGTCTTACCGTGGTCGACGTGACCCATGACGGTGACGACCGGCGGACGCGGCATGAGGTATTCCTCGCCGCCCTCGTCCTCGCCGAACTCGATGTCGAAGCCCTCGAGGAGCTCGCGGTCCTCTTCCTCCGGGCTGACGATCTGAACCTGGTAGTTCATCTCGCCGGCCAGCATTTCGAGGGTCTCGTCGGAGACGGACTGCGTGGCCGTGACCATCTCGCCGAGGTTCATCATCACGGCGACGAGCGACGCCGGGTTGGCGTTGATCTTCTCCGCGAAGTCGGTGAGGGACGCACCGCGCGACAGGCGAACGGTCTCGCCGTTGCCGCGGGGCAGCATCACGCCGCCGACCGACGGGGCCTGCATGGCCTCGTACTCCTGGCGCCTCTGACGCTTGGACTTGCGGCCACGACGGGCCGGACCGCCGGGACGGCCGAAGGCACCCTGCGTGCCACCACGGGCACCGGGACCGCCGGGACGCCCGCCGAAGCCGGGACGACCGCCGCCACCGGCACCGGCCGGACCGCCGCCGAAGCCGCCGCCACCCGGACGCGGGCCGCCGAAGCCACCGCCCGCCGGACGCGAGCCCGGACCGGCCGGACGACCGGCGAAGCCGCCGCCGGGACGACCGGCGCCACCGGGACGGGGACCGCCCGCACCGGGACCACGGCCACCGGGGCCGCCACCGGGACGGGGACCGGGACCACCGGCAGCGGGACGCTGCGGCATCATGCCCGGGTTCGGACGGTTACCGCCGGGAGCACCACCGGGACGCGGGGCGCCGCCCTGCGGACGGGGCATGCCGCCCGGGGTCGGACGGGCGCCGCCGGGACCCTGCGGACGCGGAGCGCCACCGGGGCCGCCCTGCGGACGCGGAGCACCCTGGCCGCCGCCGGCGCCGGGGGCACCGGGACGGGGAGCGCCGGCCGGACGGGGCGCCTGCGGGCGCGCCATGCCGGTGGAGCCGCCGGAGGTGAAGGGGTTGTTGCCCGGACGGGGACCGGCCGGACGGGCGCCCTGGGGACGCGGGGCCTGAGCGCCACCGGGGCGCGGGGCCTGGGCACCGGGCGTGGAGCCGGCCGGACGCGGGGCGCCGGGACGGGCACCGCCCTGACCCTGCGCCGGACGCTGCTGCGCCGGACGGGGGCCGGGGGCCGCGGCGGGACGCTCGGTGCGCGCCGGGGCGGCCGGGGCCGCCGGAGGCGCGGAGAACTCGGTCGCCACGGGAGCCGCCGGAGCGGGCTTCGGGGCGGCCGGAGCCTTGGGACCGGGACGCGGGCCGGGGGCGGCCGGAGTCACCGGGGCGCTGACGGCCGGAGCCTCGGCGACGGGCGGCTTGGGGGCCACCGGCGCACCGGGCTTCGGGGCAGCAGGACGTGCCGCGGCGGCCGGGGAGGGCGCCGCGGGCTTGGCGGGCGCGGCCTTGCGGGGCGCGCCGGGCTTCGCAGCGGACTTGCCGGCGTTGCCGCCGGGCCCCTGCAGTGCGTCAGTCAACTTGCGTACAACCGGCGCCTCGATCGTCGAGGACGCCGAACGGACGAATTCACCGAGTTCTTGGAGCTTGGCCATGACGACCTTGCTCTCCACCCCGAACTCCTTGGCGAGTTCGTATACCCGGACCTTAGCCACTTCGCTCCTTTTAGGTCCGGGTTACGCCGGACCGTCGCTACTTCATGGGCGTACTCATCGCGTACTCATCGAGTGCTCATCGCAATCTCGACCTACTTCCAACTCGCGAGGTACCTGACCGCACGGGATGTCCGTGCCGTACTTCTTCTTACGGTGTCGCCTCGGCCTCGACGGCCAGGGCTGTGCGCAGTGCCGCCGTGTCGAGCGCTCCTGCGGACCGTAGGGCCCGGGGGAACGCTCTGCGGCGGACCGCCTGGTCGAGGCAGACCGCGGCAGGGTGCACATAGGCACCCCGGCCGGGCAGCGTACCGCGTGGATCGGGGACGCATTCGTCCCCGACCGCCACGATGCGCAGCAGATCGCTCTTGGCCGCTCGCTCCCGACACCCCACACAGGTGCGTTCGGGGCATGCGCGGGCTTGCGTCCGGCCAGACACGCCTAAGTCTACCTCCCCGTACCGACCTCACCCCTTCAGGTGATAAATCGAACGGACGTTGTTGTGATCCACGAGCGGGCCTCCAGGTGCGGGCACCGCTCCGTGTCCATGTCTACCGGCCGGAAACCTCCGGCCGGTACTGGTTTATTCCCGGCCCCGGCCCTGGCCGCGGTCGTGACCGCGGTCCTGCGCGCGGTCCTGCGCCCGGTCCTGGTTCCGGTCCTGGCCGCGGCCGCCGTCACCCTCGCCGTCCCGGTCCGGGGTCTCCTCGGTGTCCGGGCGGATGTCGATGCGCCAGCCGGTGAGCCGCGCGGCGAGGCGGGCGTTCTGGCCCTCCTTGCCGATGGCGAGCGACAGCTGGTAGTCGGGCACGGTCACCCGGGCGGAACGCGAGTCCCAGTCGACGACCTCGACCTTGCTCACCCGAGCGGGTGACAGGGCGTTCGCGACCATCTCCGCCGGGTCGTCCGACCAGTCGACGATGTCGATCTTCTCGCCGTGCAGCTCGGCCATCACATTGCGAACGCGGCTGCCCATCGGGCCGATGCAGGCGCCCTTCGGGTTCAGGCCCGAACGGGTGGACCGGACGGCGATCTTGGTGCGGTGACCGGCCTCGCGGGCGATCGCGGAGATCTCGACGCTGCCGTCGGCGATCTCGGGGACCTCCAGCGAGAACAGCTTCTTGACCAGGTTGGGGTGGGTGCGCGACAGGGTCACGGAAGGCCCGCGGACACCCTTCGCCACTCGCACGACGTACGTCTTGAGACGGAGCCCGTGCGTGTACTCCTCACCCGGGACCTGCTCCTGCACCGGCAGGATGGCTTCCAGCTTGCCGATGTCGACCAGGACGTTCTTGGGGTCCTTGCCCTGCTGGACGACGCCGGTGATGACGTCGCCCTCGCGGCCGGCGAACTCGCCGAAGGTCAGGTCGTCCTCGGCGTCGCGCAGACGCTGGAGGATCACCTGCTTGGCGGTCGTCGCGGCGATCCGCCCGAAGTCCGACGGGGTGTCGTCGAACTCCTTGGGCTCCTGGCCCTCTTCGAGGTCCCTCGGGTCCTCCGTCGCCCACACGACCACGTGACCGTTGGTGCGGTCGAGCACGACGCGGGCACGCCTGAAGCTGCCCTCGGTGCGGTGGTACGCGATGAGGAGGGCCGACTCGATCGCCTCGACGAGCAGGTCGAAGGAGATCTCCTTCTCCCGGACCAGACCCCGCAGGGCACTCATGTCGATGTCCACGGCTACGCCTCCTCTTCCTTCTTGTCCTTGCGGTTGAACTCGATCTCGACACGCGCCTTGGCGATGTCGGTGAAAGCGATGCGGCGGGTGGTCGCCTTGCGGCCCTTCACACCCGGTACTTCGAGGTCCAGGCCCTCGTCGTCGACGCCGAGGATGCGGGCGACCAGTTCCCCGGCACCCTTTTCACCGTCGGCGGACAGCTGAAACTTCACGAGACGACCGGTCGCCCGAACGTAGTGACGGTGCTCGCTGAGCGGCCGGTCCGCACCCGGGGAACTGACTTCGAGGACGTACTCGTCCTCACCCATCACATCGGAAGCGTCGAGCAGGTCGGAGACCTCACGGCTCAGCTCGGCACAGGCGTCCAGCTCCACGCCCTCATCGGAATCCACGACGATCCGCAGCATGCGGCGCTTGCCCGCCTTGGACAGTTCGATCTCTTCGAGGTCCAGTCCCTTGGCGGTGACGAGCGGCTCCAGCAGTCCGCGCAGCCTGTCGCTCTGGGTGGTGCTCATCCGGGTGACTCCTCGGCCGCGTGTGCTGTTGTGGTTTTCGTCGCGTGTCAGGTCAAAGGGTATCCGGTCGCGGAGGGTGTTGCCGTCCGCTCTCCCCACGGGCCCCCGGGTACCGTGATCACACCCTGCCCAGACCCCACCCCCGAGGACGGCGCCGTGCCCTGGACCCTGCCCCCCCGGCCCTCCCGAAGGAGCCTGCTCACCGGAGCCGCCGGCGCGGCCGGGGCCGCCCTGCTCGCCGGATGCACCGACGGGGGCGGCCCGTCCGGGGACGGCACCGGGATTCCACTCGAACGGCGGATGCGGGACGGCGCCGTTCGTGACAGTGCGCGGCTGCTCGAACGCTACGACGCCACCCTCGCCGTGCATCCCGCGCTGGCGGAGCGGCTCGCACCGCTGCGGGCCGCCGTCGCGGCGCACTCGGCGGCCCTGGCCTTCCCGGCCCCGGACGCCGGGGGCCGCACCCCGGCCGCCCGTTCCTCCTCCCCCTCGCCCTCCGCCTCCGCGGCCACCACCGCGCCGTCCGGGCCCCCGGCGGCGAGCCGTGCGGCCGTCCCGCCGAAGCCCGCCGAGGCGCTGAGCTCCCTCGCCGACGCCGAGCGGAGCCTGTCGCAGGCGCGCACCATCGCGCTGGCCGGGGCCCCCGGGGAACTGGCCCGGCTGCTGGCCTCCGTCGCCGCCTGCGGCGCCGTCCACGCGTACCTGCTCACCTCCACCGGAGCCGCCTCGTGAAGCCCGAACCCTCCCCCGCCGGCCGTGCGCTGCAGGCCGCCCAGGCCGCCCTGGCCGCCGAGCACGCGGCGGCGTACGGGTACGGGGTGATCGGCGCCCGGGTCGCGGCGGACCGCGCCGCCGAGGCCCGCGACGCGTACGGCACCCATGTGGCCCGGCGCGACGCGCTCACCCGCACGGTGCGCGGGCTGGGCGGCGCGCCCGTGGCCGCCGAGGCGGCGTACGCCCTGCCCTTCGAGCTGCGCACCCCCGAGGACACCACGCGGCTGGCCGCCGTGATCGAGGACCGGGTGGCGGGCGCGTACTCCGATCTGGTGCGGGCGGCGGACGGCCAGTTGCGCCGCGAGGCGGCCGACGCGCTGAGCGCCGCGGCCGTCCGCGCGGCACGCTGGCGCGGCAGCGGCGTAGCCTTCCCTGGGCTCACGGAACGCTCCGACCGAGCTCCCACCAGCTGAAAGGGACCACGCACGCATGGCTTTCGAACCGCCGCAGCGGCTTGTACGGGCGCTCGGCGAGCTGCCGGAGGAGGAGCGGGACACCCAGTGGCTGGGGCGCCTGCCCGAGCTCACCGAGGAGGCGCTGCACCGGCGGCAGGTCGTGGCCCAGCGGGTCCAGGCCCCCGGCGGCCGCAGCAGCCTGGTGCTCCTCGTCCGGTACGCCGACGGCACCCCGGCGGCCCTCAAGCTGGCCCCGCCCGGGGCCCGGCCGGACCGGGAGCTGGCGGCGCTCGCCCACTGGGGCGGTTTCGGGGCCGTACGGGTCCTCGACTCCCGCCACCACGAGGCGGACGGGGCCCTGCTGCTGGAGCGGCTGCACCCGGAGGTCTCGCTGCGTTCGCTGCCGGACGCCAAGGCCCTGCTGGAGGCGTGCGGCACGTTGCGGCGGCTGTGGGTGGAGCCGCCGCCCGGTCACCCCTTCGAGACGGTGGCCGAGCGCACGGCCCGCCAGGGCGAGGCGCTGCGCGCCGCGCCCGCGGAGGTGCGGGCGCTCGCGGACTCGGCGCTGGCGGTGCGCGCGGAGCTGACGGCGCTGCCGGGCGAGGAACTGCTGCTGCACGGGAACTTCCGGCAGGGCAAGGTACTGGCCGGGGAGCGGGCACCGTGGCTGACGGTGGGCCCGGACCCGCTGGTGGGAGAGCGGGCCTACGACCTGGCCCGGCTGGTGCGGGACCGGCTGGAGGACCAGATGGCCACCTCGGCGGGGGCGGCCGGGGCCCGGCGGCGGGTGCACCGGCTCGCGGACTCGCTGGGGGTGGACCGCGACCGGCTGCGGGGCTGGACGGTGTTCAGGGCGGTGGAGTCCGGGGTGCGGGCGCTGGCCGCCGGGCGGCGCGGGGACGCGGAGCTGCTGCTGGAGTTCGCCGCCTGGCTGTAGGGCATACCGTAGGTAAGAGGTATGAGTCCGGCAGGGGGCCGTCATGGTCGAGGAACTGCTGACAGCGGCGGTGGCCGCCGCCGCGGGTGTGATGGTGTACACGGGCGTGGCGGCCCGGGTGGTGAAGCAGTACGAGCGAGGCGTGGTCTTCCGCTTCGGCCGGCTGCGGGACGGCGTCCGCGGCCCCGGGTTCACGATGGTGCTGCCGTTCGTGGACCGGCTGCGCAAGGTGAACATGCAGATCGTGACGCTGCCGGTGCCGGCCCAGGAGGGCATCACCCGGGACAACGTCACGGTGCGGGTCGACGCGGTCGTGTACTTCAAGGTCGTGGACCCGGCCAACGCGATCATCGAGGTGGAGGACTACCGGTTCGCGGTCTCCCAGATGGCGCAGACCTCGCTGCGTTCGATCATCGGCAAGAGCGATCTGGACGACCTGCTGTCCAACCGGGAGCAGCTCAACCAGGGGCTGGAGCTGATGATCGACAGTCCGGCGGTGGGCTGGGGCGTGCAGATCGACCGGGTCGAGATCAAGGACGTGTCGCTGCCGGAGACCATGAAGCGGTCGATGGCCCGGCAGGCGGAGGCCGACCGTGAGCGGCGGGCCCGCGTGATCAACGCGGACGCGGAGCTCCAGGCCTCGAAGAAGCTGGCGCAGGCCGCCGCCGTGATGTCGGAACAGCCCGCCGCCCTCCAACTGCGCCTGCTCCAGACGGTGGTGGCGGTCGCGGCGGAGAAGAACTCCACCTTGGTACTGCCGTTCCCGGTGGAGTTGCTGCGCTTCCTGGAACGCGCCGCCCCCGCGACGGCCCCGGACACCCCGGCGGCGGCGCCCGCGCCCGCGCCGGACACCGCCACCCGGGGCCGGGCTCCGGGCGCGCTGACGCCGGTCGCGTCACCGCCCCCTCCGGCGCGGCCCGAGGAGCGGCCGGAGGGGTGGCCGGAGGAGCAGCCGGAGGGCTGGCCCGAGGAGCGGCCGGAGGGGCGGCGGGCGGAGCCTGCCTAGGCCTGGCCGGCCGGTGCGTTCAGGCGGGCGAGGGCCTCGTCCAGGGGGAGTTCCTCGCGGGTGCCGGCCGCGCGGTCCTGGAGTTCGACGACGCGGTCGCCCGAGCGGCGGCCCGCCACCAGGATCCGGGGCACGCCGATGAGTTCGGCGTCGGTGAGCTTGACGCCCGGGGAGAGTCCGGGCCGGTCGTCGAGCAGGACCCGGTGTCCGGAGGCGGCCAGCGCTTCGGCCGCCTCCTCGGCGAGCGCCAGCGGGACGGCCTTGCCGGCGGCCACGACGTGGACGTCGGCCGGCGCCACGGCGGCGGGCCAGCACAGGCCCCGGTCGTCGGCGGTCTGCTCGGCGAGCGCGGCGACGGCGCGGGAGACGCCGATGCCGTAGGAGCCCATGGTGACCCGGACGGGCTTGCCCTCCTTGCCGAGGACGTCGAGCCCGAAGGCGTCGGCGTACTTGCGGCCGAGCTGGAAGATGTGCCCGATCTCGATGGCCCGGTCCAGGCGCAGTCCGGCCCCGCAGGAGGGGCAGGGGTCGCCCGGCTCGACGACGACCACGTCGAGGTGGCGGTCGACCTCGAAGTCCCGGCCGCAGACCACGTTGCGGGCGTGCGTGTCGGCCCGGTTGGCGCCGGTGACCCAGGCCGTGCCGGGAGCCACGCGCGGGTCGGCGATGTAGGGCACCTTGTCCAGGCCCTGCGGGCCGACGTAGCCGCGTACGAGGTCGGGACGGCCGGCGAAGTCCTCGGCCGTCACCAGCTCGACCACGGCCGGGGCGAGGTGCTCGCCGAGCTTGCCGAGGTCCACCTCGCGGTCGCCGGGGACGCCGACGGCCGTGATCTCTCCGTCGACCTTGACGAGGAGGTTCTTCAGAGTCGCCGAGGCGGGGACGCCCAGGTGCGCCGCCAGCGTCTCGATCGTGGGGGTGTCGGGGGTGTCCACCTCCTCGATCGCCGGGTGTTCGGCGGTCACGGGCGTCAGCGCGAAGGTCACGGCCTCGGTGTTCGCCGCGTAGTCGCAGGACGGGCAGTCCACGAAGGTGTCCTCGCCGGCCGCGGCCGGGGCCAGGAACTCCTCGGACGCCGATCCGCCCATCGCCCCGGAGACCGCGGAGACGATCCGGTGGTCCAGGCCGAGTCGCTCGAAGATCCGTACGTAGGCCTCGCGGTGGAGCCGGTAGGACTCGGCCAGGCCCTCGTCGGACACGTCGAAGGAGTAGGAGTCCTTCATCTGGAACTCGCGCCCGCGCAGCACTCCGGAGCGGGGGCGGGCCTCGTCGCGGTACTTGGTCTGGATCTGGTAGAGCATGACCGGCAGGTCCTTGTAGGACGTGCACTGGTCCTTCACGACGAGGGTGAAGATCTCCTCGTGGGTGGGGCCGAGCAGGTAGTCGGCACCCTTGCGGTCCTTGAGTCGGAACAGCAGGTCGCCGTACTCGGACCAGCGGCCGCTGACCTCGTAGGGCTCCTTCGGCAGCAGGGCCGGGAGCAGCACTTCCTGCGCCCCGATGGCGTCCATCTCCTCGCGGACGATGCGCGAGACGTTGTCCAGGACGCGCTTGCCGAGCGGCAGCCAGGTCCACACCCCCGCCGAGCTGCGCCGGACGTAACCGGCGCGTACGAGGAGGCGGTGGCTGAGGGTTTCGGCGTCGGCCGGGTCCTCACGGAGGGTCTTGGCCATGAGGCGGGACATGCGCTGCACGTGTTGCGTAGACATGTCCGGAGGCTACCGGGGCGGGTGCGGCTCCCGGAAACCGTTTCGGGGGCCGAGCAGCGGGAGCCGCGCGCCCATGACCGCGTACGGGAGGCTCGCGCTCGGGAAGTGCACGCGGCGGGCCAGGTCCCGGTAGCCGAGGGCCGTGTAGAGGCCCCGGGCGGGACTGTCGGTGTCGATGGCGGAGAGGATCGAGTGGGCTTCGCTCGCCTCGTCGGTGAGCCGGGTGATGAGGGCGCGGCCGACGCCGTGGCCCTGGAACCCGGGGTGTACGTGGAGCTCGGTGATGACGAAGGAGCCGTCGAGCCAGCCGTCGGCGCCGCCGGCGCGCAGGTACGGCTCGACGATGGTGGACCACCAGTGGGCGCGGTCGTTGGGCATTCCGTAGACGAACCCGGCGAGGGTCCCGTCGTCGGTGTAGGCGCCGAGCGCGCGGGCGCCGGGGCAGGTCATGTGGCGCTGGACGATGTAGCGCCGGATGCCGACCTCCTCCTCGCTGAGCCCGAAGGCCACGGCCTGGACGCGCAGGGCCTCGTCCACGCGGCCGGCGAGGTCGAGGGGCCCGATGCGGAGTCCGGCGGGCCGTGCGGGGTCGTCGCCCCCGGGGGTAGGAAGCATGCGGCGACCTTACTGCGGGGTAGTGCCGCTCGGGTACGGCTTCCGCGAGGAAAAGGGGAGCTCGGGACGGGGGGAGGGAGCGGAGCCCGGGAGGGGACCCTCAGAACAGGATGCTCATGAACGCGCCGACCTCGCGGAAGCCGACCCTGCGGTAGGAGGCGCGGGCCGCGGTGTTGAAGTCGTTGACGTAGAGGCTGACGACGGGGGCGATGTCGCGCAGGGCGTACTCGACGACGGCGGCCATGCCGGTCTCGGAATGGCCGCGGCCGCGGAACTCGGGATCGACCCAGACGCCCTGGATCTGGCAGGCGCGGGGGGTGGCGGCGCCGATCTCGGCCTTGAAGACGACCTTGCCGTCCTCGACGCGGGCGAACGAGCGGCCGGAGCCGACCAGCTCGGCGACCCGGGCCTGGTAGAGGAGGCCGCCGTCGCCGGCGAGCGGGGAGATGCCGACCTCCTCGGTGAACATGGCCACGCAGGCGGGCATGATCAGGTCCATCTCGTCCTTGCGGACGCGGCGCACCAGGGGGTCGGCGGCGACCTGGGCGGACGGCTGCTCGATGACCATGAGGGGCTGGTGGGCGCGCACGTCGCGGGCCGGTCCCCAGCTGGGCTCCAGGAGCTTCCACAGCAGCCGGGTGGCCTCGGCGGGCCCGACGATGGAGGAGCAGCGGCGGCCGGTGCGGCGGGCCCGGTCGGCGAAGGCCCGTACGGCGTCGGGTCCGGCGCAGACGGGGACGAGGTTGGCGCCGGCGTAGCAGAGCGAGCGGAGCTCTCCGTCGGCGTACCAGCCCCACATCTCCCCGCCCAGGCGCCAGGGGTCGAGCCCCGCGACCTGGACCCGGGAGGTGACGAAGGCGTTCTCGACCGGCGCGCGTCCGAGGATGTCGAGCGCGGCGTCGAGATCACTGGGGTCAAGGACCCGGGTGGTGGTCTGCGTCAACACTGGGGCCTCACCGTGCAAGTCCGCTGATCTCCGCACTGTACCCGCCGTCGCCTGCGGATGCCCTGTCCCGCGGGTCACGAAAAGACCCCGGCCCCGCCCCCGAACTGCGGGAACGGGACCGGAAGGGGGTCCACCCGACCCCACGCGCAGCTCGCGCGGGGATCCTGAGCCGAAGGGGCGCGCCGTGCTCTTCGGGGCCTCGCGCGCAGGGCCGTGGGGAACGAGCGGTCCGAGCACGTGGCCCCCGAAGAGCACGGCATCAGCGCCCCGGAGGCGAAGGAGCCCGAAAGGGAAGGGAGCGCTCAGACGCCGATGGCGACGGTGGGCTCGCCGGAGGTGACGCCGTCCTTCTCCATCTGCTCGGCGATCTTCATCGCCTCTTCGATGAGGGTCTCGACGATCTTCGACTCGGGGACGGTCTTGATGACCTCGCCCTTCACGAAGATCTGGCCCTTGCCGTTGCCGGAGGCGACGCCGAGGTCGGCCTCGCGGGCCTCGCCGGGGCCGTTGACGACGCAGCCCATGACCGCGACGCGCAGGGGGACCTCCATGCCCTCCAGGCCCGCCGTGACCTCCTCGGCCAGCTTGTAGACGTCCACCTGGGCGCGGCCGCAGGACGGGCAGGAGACGATCTCCAGGCGGCGCGGCTTGAGGTTCAGCGATTCCAGGATCTGGTTGCCGACCTTGACCTCCTCGACCGGCGGGGCCGAGAGGGAGACGCGGATGGTGTCGCCGATGCCCTCGGAGAGCAGCGCGCCGAAGGCGACGGCGGACTTGATGGTGCCCTGGAAGGCGGGGCCGGCCTCGGTGACGCCGAGGTGCAGCGGGTAGTCGCAGGCGGCGGCCAGCTGGCGGTAGGCGTTGACCATGACGACCGGGTCGTTGTGCTTGACCGAGATCTTGATGTCGCCGAAGCCGTGCTCCTCGAAGAGGGAGGCCTCCCACAGCGCGGACTCGACCAGCGCCTCAGGGGTGGCCTTGCCGTACTTCTTCAGCAGGCGCGCGTCGAGGGAGCCCGCGTTGACACCGATGCGGATCGGGGTGCCGGTGTCCTTGGCGGCCCGCGCGATCTCCTTGACCTTGTCGTCGAACTGCTTGATGTTGCCCGGGTTCACGCGGACGGCGGCGCAGCCGGCCTCGATCGCGGCGAACACGTACTTCGGCTGGAAGTGGATGTCGGCGATGACCGGGATCTGCGACTTCTTCGCGATGACGGCCAGCGCGTCGGCGTCGTCCTGGGTCGGGCAGGCGACGCGGACGATGTTGCAGCCGGAGGCGGTCAGCTCGGCGATCTGCTGGAGCGTGGCGCCGATGTCGGAGGTGCGGGTGGTGGTCATCGACTGCACCGAGATGGGTGCGTCGCCGCCGACGGCCACGGAACCGACCTGGATCTTGCGGCTGACCCGGCGGTCGGCAAGCTTCGTCGGCACGGACGGCATTCCGAGAGAGATGGCAGTCATCTGCTGTGCAACCCCAAGGTGTGGATCAAGGTCCCGAGATCGGCGGGCTCCAGCCTTCGAGATTACGCCAATCCCCACGGTCCCCCCGCATCCGAGGGGGTTCGCCACCCGAACGTAGGGAGCCGGGCACGATGCGTGCCCGGCTCCCCGGCCCGTGCTGTACCGCGCTCCGCCGCTAGGTGATCTTGATCGGGTTCACCACGTCCGCGACGAGCACCAGCAGGGTGAAACAGACGAAGACACCGGCGACCACGTACGCGGCGGGCATCAGCTTGGCCACGTCGAAGGGGCCGGGGTCGGCGCGCCGGAAGAGCTTGGCGACGCTGCGGCGCAGGGACTCCCACAGGGCGCCCGCGATGTGTCCGCCGTCCAGGGGCAGCAGGGGCAGCATGTTGAACAGGAACAGGGAGAGGTTGAACATGCCCAGGACGTTGAGCAGGATCGAGAACTTCTGCTCGCCGGGCAGGTCCAGGGCGGCGATGTCCCCGCTCATGCGGGCCGCGCCCACGATGCCCATCGGGGAGTCGGGCTCGCGCTCGGCTCCGTCGAAGGCCGCGTTCCACAGGGCGGGGATCTTGGCGGGGAGCTTGACCAGACCCTGGATGCTGCCGTCCACGATCTCGCCCATGTGGTCCACGGACTCGCCGAAGGACAGGGCCGCGATCTCGTTCTTCGGGCTGAAGCCGAGCCAGCCGGCCGTCACGTACTCGCCCTTGACGTAGCCGCCGTGGCCGTCGGTCTTGGCGACCCGGTTCTCGATGAGGTTCACGGGGACGACCACCCGCTGCCCGTCGCGCACGACGGTGACGGTGGTGGCGCCGATGGTGTCGCGGATCCGCTTCTGCAGCTCGGACCAGTCGGAGACCGGCCGCCCGCCGAAGGCGACGATCTTGTCGTCGGCCCGCAGGCCGGCCTTCTTGGCCGGGGCCACCGGGTCACCGGCCTTGCAGACCTCGCGGTTCTCGCTCTGCTGGATGACGCAGGGCGAGACGCTCGCGATCTGGGTGGTCGTCCGGTTGATCCCGAAGGTCATCCAGACGCCGAAGAAGATCGCCAGGGCGAGCACCAGGTTCATGAAGGGGCCCGCGAACATCACGATGACGCGCTTCCAGGGCTTGCGCGTGTAGAAGAGCCGCGACTCGTCCCCGGGCTGGAGCTCCTCGTAGGCCGCCGAGCGGGCGTCCTCGATCATGGAGCGGAACGGGGAGGTGGAGCGGGCCGTGACCCTGCCGTCCTCACCGGGCGGGAACATCCCGATCATGCGGATGTAGCCGCCCATGGGGATGGCCTTGATCCCGTACTCGGTCTCGCCCTTCCTGCGCGACCAGATGGTCTTGCCGAAGCCGACCATGTACTGGGGCACGCGGATGCCGAAGAGCTTGGCCGTGGAGAGGTGGCCGAGCTCGTGCCAGGCGATCGAGAACAGCAGTCCGCCCACGAAGACGAGCACACCGATCAGATTCAGCACCAGCGTCATGCGCCCGCCTCCAAGGCGGCCCGCGCCGCCATCTCCCGTGCCCGGGCCCTGGCCCAGGTCTCCGCTTCGAGGACGTCCGCCACGGTCAGGGAGGTTCCCGACTCCGGCGTCCCGTGCTCGTCGACCACCGCAGAGACGGTATCCATGATTGCTGTGAACGGCAGCCGACCGGCCAGGAAGGCCTCGACGCACTCCTCGTTCGCCGCATTGAACACGGCGGGCGCGGTGCCGCCCAGGGTGCCGACGTGCCGGGCCAGGCCCACGGACGGGAAGGCCTCGGTGTCCAGCGGGAAGAACTCCCAGCTCGACGCCTTGGTCCAGTCGAAGGCGGGGGCCGCGTCCGGGATCCGCTCGGGCCAGCCCAGACCGATCGCGATGGGGCCGCGCATGTCCGGCGGGGTGGCCTGGGCGAGGGTGGAGCCGTCGGTGAACTCGACCATGGAGTGCACGTAGGACTGCGGGTGGACGACGACCTCGATCCGGTCGAAGGGGATGTCGTAGAGCAGGTGGGCCTCGATGACCTCCAGGCCCTTGTTGACCAGGGTGGCGCTGTTGACGGTGATCACCGGGCCCATGGCCCAAGTGGGGTGTGCGAGGGCGTCCTCGACCGTGACGGAGGCCAGCTCCGCGCGGGTGCGGCCGCGGAAGGGACCGCCGGAGGCGGTGACGACGAGCTTGCGGACGTCGGCGCGGGTGCCGGCGGCCAGTGCCTGGAAGAGGGCCGCGTGCTCGGAGTCCACCGGGATGATCTGGCCGGGCTTCGCGAGGGCCTTGACCAGCGGGCCGCCGACGATCAGCGACTCCTTGTTGGCCAGGGCCAGGGTGCGGCCCGCCCGCAGTGCGGCCAGGGTGGGCGCCAGGCCGATGGAACCGGTGATGCCGTTGAGGACGGTGTGGCATGCGGAGGCGGCGAGTTCGGTCGCCGCGTCGGGTCCGGCGAGGATCTCCGGCAGCGGCTCGGAGGCACCGTACTGCTCGCTCAGCGCCTCTTTGAGGGCCGGTACGGCGTCCTCGCGGGCGACGGCCACCTTCTCGGCGCGCAGCAGCCTGGCCTGTTCGGCGAGCAGCCCGACGCGTCCGCCGGCGGCGGACAGCGCGGTGACCCGGAAGCGGTCCGGGTTGCGCAGGGCGAGGTCGATGGCCTGGGTGCCGATGGACCCGGTCGACCCGAGGATGACGATGTCCCGGCGGCCGGCCGAGGCGTCGAAGAGGAGGTGCGGGTCGGCGAGGGGGGCTGGACTGTCGCTCATGCCCACCATTGTTGCCGCAACTCAGGGGCGCTCGGACAGGGAGTCCCCGTCCGCGACCCGCAGGAGGAGGTGCGGGAGCGTTCCGGCGAAGTCCGGGAGGGTCCGGGCCGCCTCCCACCAGGCGTCCGGATCCCCGTCCAGGGCCAGTGCGAACAGCCGGGCGGCCTCGGCGCGCGCGGCGAGCACGGCCTCCGGCCGGTCGTAGCGGTCGGGGTGGTCCACGTCGCCGAGCCAGTGGTCCTCGTCCAGGGCCCAGCAGGCGGGGAGCTTGTGCCGGATCACGTCGGTGCCGGTCAGCATCCCGCGGTCCAGGCAGTCCCGGACCCAGCGGATGTCCTCGTCGACGGTCTCCATGGGCACGGCGAGGCTGGTCAGGGCCAGTTCCCGCTCCACTCCCCCGGTCGGTTCGAGGGCGGCCGGGGCCAGGGCGCGCACGGCCTCGGCGAGGCCGTCGGCCGGCGGGCCGGGCGGGGGCCCGGGCAGGACGCCGTTCGCGACGCCGTGGGCGAGCGCGGTCAGCGCTCCCGGGAAGGACGGGGCCTGCCTCAGCAGTTCGGCCCACAGCCGCGGGTCGTCCCCCAGGGGTTCCAGCGCGCGGGTGGCCGCGGTGCGTATCTCCGCCCGCTCGGACAGGTTCCAGCGCAGGCCGCGGGTCCCGGTCGGGCGGCACAGCAGCAGGGCGCGGTGCGCGGGGGCGGTGTGGGCGACCAGTTCGGCCGGGGTGAGCAGGCCCATCCGGACGGCGCGGACGAACGGGCGGTGCCAGGCCCTGCCGTACGGGGCTGCGCCCGTGGTCGTCAGGAGCGCGCGCACGGTCTCCCGGGACGGCTCCGCGCGCATGAGCACGGCCTCCACGGAGCCGGGCGGCAGGGGCCGCCGCAGGTGCTCGGACGCCGGCAGCTCCGGGTCCGCCGTGTGCGGGAGCGCCAGGATGTCGAGCGGGACCCTGGGGTGGTGCGTGCCGTGGCGGCGGAGCAGGCCGATGAGCTCCTCGCCGCTCAGGGGGCCGTCGGCGGGGTCGCGGCCGAGTTCCGCGCGCAGCAGCGGCAGCAGCGCCTCAGGGGTGCGGCGGGCCGCGTAGCGTGCCGGGCCCGGCAGGCCGGGCAGCGGGCAGCCGCGCACGTAGGGGTTGCGGGCGACGAAGTGCCGGTCCCGGTCGGTGCCGTCGCGCACGAGGAGGGTGACGGCGGTGGCGGGCAGCCGCTCGTCGCGGCAGAGGTGGTCGCGGGTCTCGGGGTCGAGCCGGCCGATCAGGTCCGCTGCGATGTGCTGCGGTGCGTGGCGCAGTACGAGCGCCACGCACCAGGCCCGCCGCCGGCTGTCCCTGTGTCCGTCCATCGCCTTGCTCCGTGCCGCTCGTACGCCTGTCCGCTTCCCCGCCGTGCGGCGATGATCGCAGGTCAGCGCAGCGGACGGTGCACGTTTTTGTGTACGGAGGGGCCGGGGGCCGCCTCCGCGATCCACGGGCCGTCGCCCGAGGGGTCGAGGACGCCTTCCTCCAGCCAGGTGTAGGTGCCGCCGAGGACGCCTTCGACGACCTTGCGGTCGAGGTCGTCGGTGTTGGACCAAAGGCGGCCGAAGAGCTCCTCGACGCGGAGCCTGGACTGCCGGCAGAAGGCGTCGGCGAGCTGGTACGCCTCGCGGCCGTGGTCGCCGGTGGCGCGCAGGTGCTCGGCGCGGACGCAGGCGGCGCTCATGGCGAAGAGCTCGGCGCCGATGTCGACGATCCGGCCGAGGAACCCCTGCTTGGTCTCCATGCGGCCCTGCCAGCGCGCCATGGCCAGGAAGGTGGAGCGGGCGAGTTTGCGCGAGCCGCGTTCGACGTAGCGCAGGTGGGTGGCGAGGTCGGGGTGGCCCGCCGGGTGGAACTCCCGGTAGGTGCCGGGGACCTGGCCGGGGCCGGCGGCCAGCTTCGGCAGCCAGCGGGCGTAGAAGCCGGTGGCGCGGGCTCCGGCCCTGGCCTTGTCGGCAAGGGCCTTGTCGGGGTCGATGAGGTCCCCGGCGACCGAGAGGTGGGCGTCGACGGCCTCGCGGGCGATCAGCAGGTGCATGATCTCCGTCGAGCCCTCGAAGATCCGGTTGATGCGCATGTCGCGGAGCATCTGCTCGGTGGGCACGGCCCGCTCGCCGCGCGCGGCCAGCGACTCGGCGGTCTCGAAGCCTCGGCCGCCGCGGATCTGGACCAGCTCGTCGGCCATCAGCCAGCCCATCTCCGAGCCGTAGAGCTTGGCGAGGGCCGCCTCGATGCGGATGTCGTTGCGGTCCTCGTCGGCCATCTGGGAGGCCAGGTCGACCACCGCTTCGAGGGCGAAGGTGGTGGCCGCGATGAAGGAGATCTTGGCGCCGACGGCCTCGTGCCGGGCGACCGGGCGGCCCCACTGCTCCCGGACGCCGCTCCACTCGCGGGCGATCTTCAGGCACCACTTGCCGGCGCCGACGCACATCGCGGGCAGGGACAGGCGGCCGGTGTTGAGGGTGGTCAGCGCGATCTTGAGGCCGGCTCCCTCGGCGCCGATCCGCTGGGCGGCGGGCACCCGGACCCGGTGGAAGCGGGTGACGCCGTTCTCCAGGCCGCGCAGGCCCATGAAGGCGTTGCGGTGCTCGACGGTGATCCCCGGCGAGTCCGCCTCCACGACGAAGGCGGTGATCCCGCCGCGGTGCCCCTCGCTCTTCGGGACCCGGGCCATGACCACGAGGAGGTCGGCGACCACCCCGTTGGTGGTCCACAGCTTCACCCCGTCGAGCACGTAGGCGTCCTCGCCGTCCGGCACGGCCGTGGTGGCCAGGCGGGCCGGGTCGGAGCCGACGTCGGGCTCGGTGAGCAGGAAGGCGCTGATCGCGGAGGTGGCGCAGCGGGGCAGATAGGCGTCCTTCTGCTCCTTCGTGCCGAACATCTTCAGGGGCTGCGGGACGCCGATCGACTGGTGCGCGGACAGCAGGGCGCCGATGGCCGGGCTGACGGAGCCGACGAGGGCGAGCGCCTTGTTGTAGTAGACCTGGGTCAGCCCCAGGCCCCCGTACTCGGTGCCGATCTTCATGCCGAGGGCGCCGAGCTCCTTGAGCCCGCGCACCGTCTCGTCGGGGATCCGCGCCTCGCGCTCGATGCGGGGTCCGTCGATCTCGTTCTCGCAGAAGACCCGCAGCCGGGCCAGGAAGGCCTCCCCGCGCCGGACGTCCTCGTCGGCGGGGAGCGGGTGGGGGTGGATCAGGTCGAGCCGGAACCGCCCGAGGAACAGCTCCTTGGCGAAGCTGGGCTTGCGCCAGTCCTGTTCCCGGGCCGCTTCCGCGACCTGCCGCGCCTCGCGCTCGGTCACCTTGGGCTGTACGGGCTGTACGGGCTGCGTCGCTGACATCCGGGTGCTCACCTCGCCGTATCGGGGGGACTACCGATCGGTGCTACCTGTGAGTCGTACCCGTTCCGGGCACCCGGGAAAAGGCCCGTGCGGGTGGCGGGGAAAAGGGGGACGGCCGGAGCCCCCGCACAGTAGGCTCCGGCCGTCGGTCCGTGACCGTACGAGTCGGTCAGATGTCGAGGCCCGTGAGGACCAGGACGCGCTCGTACGTGTAGTCGTCCATCGCGTAGCGGACGCCCTCGCGGCCCACGCCGGACTGCTTGACGCCGCCGTACGGCATCTGGTCGGCGCGGTAGGACGGCGCGTCGCCGATGATCACACCGCCGACCTCCAGCTCGCGGTGGGCGCGGAAGGCGACCTGGATGTCGCGGGTGAAGACGCCGGTCTGCAGGCCGAACTTCGAGTCGTTGACGGCGGCGAAGGCCTCGTCGGTGTTCTCGACCTTCTGCAGGGTCAGGACCGGTCCGAAGACCTCCTCGACGGCGAGCGTGACGCCCTCGGGGAGTTCGGCGACGACGGTGGGCTCGTACGAGGCACCCTCGCGCTTGCCGCCCGTGAGCAGCTTGGCGCCGGCGGCGACGGCCTCGTCCACCCAGGACTCGACGCGCTTGGCGGCGTCCTCGGAGACGAGGGGGCCGACGTCGGTGGCGGAGTCGGACGGGTCACCGGTGACCTGCGCCTGGACCTTCGCGACGACCTTCTCGACGAGGCGGTCGTAGACGGAGGCGTCGGCGATCACGCGCTGCACGGAGATGCAGGACTGGCCGGCCTGGTAGTTCGAGAAGGTCGCGATACGGGTCGCGGCCCAGTCGAGGTCGGCGTCGGAGGACCAGTCGGCGAGGACCACGGCCGCGGCGTTGCCGCCGAGCTCCAGGGTGCAGTGCTTGTGGGGCACCGACTGCTGGATGGCGTAGCCGACCTTGTCGGAGCCGGTGAAGGAGATGACGGGCAGGCGCTCGTCCTTCACCAGGGCCGGCATCTTGTCGTTGGCGACGGGCAGCACGGACCAGGAGCCGGCCGGAAGGTCGGTCTCGGCCAGCAGCTCGCCCAGGATCAGGCCCGAGAGCGGGGTGGCCGGGGCCGGCTTCAGGATGATCGGCGCGCCGACGGCGATGGCCGGGGCCACCTTGTGGGCACACAGGTTCAGCGGGAAGTTGAACGGCGCGATGCCGAGGACCGGGCCCTTGACGAAGCGGCGGGTCAGGGCCAGGCGGCCGACGCCACCGGCGTCGGTGTCCAGGCGCTGGGCGTCTCCGCCGTTGAAGCGGCGGGCCTCTTCGGCGGCGAAGCGGAACACGGACACCGCACGGCCGACCTCACCGCGGGCCCACTTGACGGGCTTGCCGTTCTCGGCGGAGATCAGCTGGGCGATCTCCTCGGTGCGCTCGGTGAGCCGCTTGGACACGTGGTCCAGGGCGGCGGCCCGTACGTGGGCGGGGGTCGCGGAGAACTCCGCCGTCACGGCGTACGCCGCGGCCACGGCCTCTTCGACCTGGGCGTCGGTGGGCACGCTGACCGTGCCGACCAGACGGCCGTCCCACGGGTTGTGGACGTCGAAGCTGTCCTCGCCGGTGGCCTGGCGGCCGGCGAGCCAGAAGGCGTGGGTGGAAGTCATGCGAATCCCGGCCCTTCGGGTTGGTGCGGTGGGGTCCTTGTCCACACCACCGTAGGACTCCGCGGGGCCTTCGGTGTTTATCCGGCATGGAGCGCCGCCCTCCCGCCCTGCGCCGCTTTGTCACTGTCGCGGCCGGGACCTCCCGTGCGGTGGGGTGCCGTCGGGGGGCTACGGGTTCGTCGTACCCGCCTTCAGGGCGAGCCACAGCTCCATCCGTACGTCCGGATCGTCCAGGGAGCGCCCGAGGATCTCCTCGACGCGCTTCATCCGGTAGCGCAGCGTGTGGCGGTGCACGCCGAGGTCGGCCGCCGCCGCGTCCCACTGCCCGTGGCGCGAGAGCCAGGCCTGGAGGGAGGCCACGAGATCGCCCCGGCCGGTCGCGTCGTGTTCCCGCAGGGCCCGCAGGGTGCCGTCCGCGAAGGCCCGTACGGCGTCGTCGGCCAGCAGCGGCAGGACGGAGCCCGCCGCGAGGTCCTCGTGCTCGACGAGCGGCCGTCCGCGGCGGCGGGCCACGGCGAGGGCCTGGTCGGCCTGCTTGAAGGCGGCCGCCACGCCCGCCGCCGCGGCGGGCGCCGACAGCCCGACCACCAGCTCGTCCGGCTCGGGGCCCGTCGCGTCCCGGCCGCGCCGGGTCTCCAGCGCCTCGGCGTGGTCCGCGCACGCCTGTACGGCCGAACCCCCGTCGGCGGCGAGCACCACCAGCCGGCCCTCCTCCGGCACCACCAGCAGCGCCTCGCCGGTCCGCGCGGCCGCCGACTCGACCGCGTCGGCCAGCAGCGCCAGCCCCTCCGGCTGCGCGGTGCCCGGCAGCGCCGGTTCCGCGACGACGATCCGGAACGGCGCGTCCAGCAGGGCCCCGTACAGGTCCCCCGCCACCGCCCGGGCGTGCTCCGCCTCCCCCTCCAGCAGCATCCGCAGCACGGCCGCGCCGAGCCGGGACTCCGCGTCGTGCAGCGACCGGGAGCGCTCGGTGGTCAGGGTGAGCAGGGCGACGGCGGAGTGCACCGCGTACCGTTCGGCGGTGCCCAGCGGGGCCCCCGTGCCGACGGCCAGCGCGCCCCGGGCCCGCCGTCCGGTGCCCAGCGACTGGAGCTCGACGCGGTCCTCCGAGCCGCCGACGACCGCACTGGCCGGGGCGGGCCGCTCGCGCAGCCGCTCCACGTCGGGGGTGAGCCGCGCGGCCCGGCGCGCGGCCCACTCGGGGGCGGCGGCCACGACGGCGCCGGAGGTGTCGTACAGCGCGGCCCAGCCGTGCACGTGGGCGGCCAGCTTCGTCAGCAGGTCGGCGGGGCCGTCGGCGGAGAGCGCGGCCCGGGTCAGCTCCCGCTGCGCCTCGAAGCCGGCCGTCACGGCCCGGTACTGGTCCGCGGCGAGGGCCGCCGAGACGGCCTTGCTGATCGCGAGGAACGGGGTGCGCCGGGGCACCTCCAGCAGCGGCAGGTCCTCCTCGCGGGCCGCGTCGACCAGCGCCTGCGGGACCGCCTCGTAGTTGACGCCGACGGCGAAGCCGATCCCCACGACCCCGGCGGCCGCGAGGCGCCGTACGTAGCGGCGCATCTCCTCGGGGTCCTCGGCGTCCAGCTTCATCGCCGTGACGAGCAGCAGCTCGCCGCCCTCCATGTAGGGGACCGGGTCGGCGAGCTCGCTGACGTGGGCCCAGCGCACGGGGGTGTCGAGGCGGGTCTCCCCGGCCCGGACGCTGAGTTTGAGCGCCGAGTGCTGGACGAGCGAGGCAAGGGTGAGCGGCATCGGGTACCAGGGGCCTTCGGCGGGAGGGGAGGGAGACTGCGGGGCCTTCGGGATTTCGCCGTGTCGTATGAACGGCCCTTCTCGATTCTGCCACCCCGTACGGGTCGGCTCAGCCCGTTCCGGCCAACCGGACGAGCAGCGGCGCCGCCCGCTCCCCGCGGACCGAGGTCAGCGAGAGCACCGCGCAGCCGGGCGGTACGGCGTGCGCCAGCTCGGAGGCCGACCACCGCTCGCGCTCGACCTGGCGCACGGTGACGGCATCGGTGGTGACCGCCTTGCCGGTGACCATCTTGCGGAAGGCGTGGATGGCCCGGGTGAGCGGCTGGTCGGCGAAGACGGTCCGGTGGGTGACGTCCCGGGTCTCGACCCATTCGGTGCCCCAGGCCTCGGCGAAGCGCTTCCCGTCCCAGGTGGTGACGCCGGAGAAGGCCATCCGGCAGCCGACGGCGCCGAGCAGCGGGGTGCGCAGGGCCTCCGGTACGTCGTCCAGCGCGCGCAGGGTCAGCAGCACCCCGGCGTTCACCGACCGCAGCCGCTGCACCCCGCGGACCGTCTCGGGGGTCAGGGTGTGCGAGGCGTCGTCGAGGGCGAGGAAGGCGAAGAGCGAGCGGTCGGCGCGGGCGGTGGCGCAGGCGTTGAACTGGGCGAGGAGCAGCCGGGCCAGCATCCGGGAGGCGTCGGCGTGGCCCCGTTCGGGGAGGTCGATCCGGACCCGGACGGGGTGTTCCAGGGCGCGCATGGAGAAGGGGCGGCCCCGGCCCGTGGTGTCGAAGAACCCGGCGAAGGCGGGCCGGTCCAGCAGGGCGAGCCGGTCGGCCAGGGCGGGGCCGGGGTCGGCGGGGGCGCCGTGCTGGCGCGTGCGCGCGTCGAGCTCGCGGAGCATGGCCTGCTGTCCGGCGTCCTCCAGCGTGTGGCGCAGCGCGTCGAGGGCGGGCTGCAGCCCGTCGAGGAGCTCGCGCAGCTCCGGCACGGCGGGGAAGCGTCCGTACGCCGCCCGGTACGGGCCGAGCAGCTGCGCGAGGGCGGTCGCGGCGCGGCGCACGTCGATGCCGGGGACGTCTCCGACGAAGGCCTCGGCGAGGAGGGTGGCGGCCTCGTCGGGGTCGGCGGTGCCGCCGTAGAGGTCGAGGTCGTGGACGGAGTCGGGGTCGCCGACGCGCACGACGATGTCGTAGCCGCCGTCGGGGCCCAGCCCGGCGCCGGCGGAGCCGACGGCGATGACGGCGGCCTGGCCGGCCAGCGCCTGCAGCGCGAGGGACTCGACGACGGGCCGCACCAGCCGGGCGGTCTTCCCGGTCCCGGAGGGCCCGACGGCGAGCAGGGAGGTCCCGAGCACCGCGGGGTCGAGGGCGAGGGGGGTGCCGCGACGGGAGTAGGGGTTGCGCTCCTGGTCCTCGACGCTGCCGAGCAGCACCTGCCGGGCGAGCAGGTCGTGCCGGGCGGCGCGCACGGGCAGGTCCCGGTCGCCGGAGGGGTGGAGGCAGGCGGCGGCGCCCTTGTCGCGCACGGAGTCGGCGAAGGCCCGCACGCGGGTGGGATCGGCCTGGACGGAGTCCCAGGCGCGGCGGATGCGGGCGTAGTCCACGTCGTTCATCCGCCCGCCCACGACCTCCCCCCCGAGCCGGTCGGCCACCTCCGTGAGCCCGGCGGCGCGGAGCTGGGGCCACTGGGCCAGGTCCTCGGCAGGCGGTTCGGAGGGCGCGGAGCGGGCGCCCTGCGCGCCGGCGGCGGCCGAGGTGCCGCCACCGGTCGGCCGGATCAAGCGGCGCAGCAGTCGGCCGGCGCCGCCGAGCCAGGCGTAGGCCAGGACCACCGAGGCGTCGGCCACGGTCTTCATGGTCTGGTCGAGTCTGAGGTTCGCCTGCATGTCGTTCTTGTCGTACGGGGCGAAGGCGAGGAGCAGCTGCCGGACCGGCAGCTGGAAGTTGTCGACGAGCAGGAGGGTGACGTAGGCGAGCGGAACGACCGCGAGGGCCTGCACCCAGGGGCCGCGCGCGACGACCAGACGGGCCCAGGCCGCAGGCCAGCTGCCGAGCCTTCCGAAGCCGTAGAGGAGTACCGCGACGAAGAGCATTTCGTAGATCGGCTTGGCCTGGACTCCCCCGGTACCCCGGACGGGCTCTCCGCTCGCGGAGTACCAGCTGTCGGGCGTGAACAGGTTCAGCGGCGCGTCCCAGAAGGGAATGTAGGTGTTGCGCATGAGGGACCAGACGAGGACGCAGGCCAGGAAGGAAACGACGGCGCCGCTGGCGAGCGACCGGTCGGCCGTCCTCTCGGGTTCCACAGCCGCGCGCGGCACGTGGCCGTACCGCCAGACACCCGGCTGGGCGGACGGGCGTGGGATGCGCAGCCAGTCGGCGAGGGTCGGGCCCTGCCCGGGGGCGTAGCTCGGCTTCGGGGGGAGCGCGGGAGGGCCCGCGGGTCTTGGCACGCGGCCCCCCTGGGTCGTCTGTCCGTCGTGCGTGCCCTCGGTGTCCATGAACCCCTGCCCCCTGCCCGTGCCAAGCGCTGCGGCGCTCAATCTAGTGCCCGGTACGGCCCCGCGACCCGTTGCCCACCGGGTTCCGCGGTACGCGTCCCCGTTCCTTCCTATGGCCGCCGCGGACAAGGACACGCGGGCACCACTCCCGAACGGCGCATGCCGTACTCCCTCCCCCGGGCCTAGCCTGCGGACAAAGACACAAGTGCGTCCGAAAACACCCCCCAGGAGCCCCCTATGACCGCTGTCCCGCAGGAGCGCCGCATCGTCACCGCGATCCCCGGCCCCAAGTCGCAGGAGCTGCAGGCCCGCCGCCTTTCGGCGGTGGCCGGCGGCGTGGGCTCCGTGCTGCCCGTCTTCACGGCCCGCGCGGGCGGCGGCATCATCGAGGACGTCGACGGCAACCGCATGATCGACTTCGGTTCCGGCATCGCCGTGACCTCGGTCGGCGCCTCCGCCGAGGCCGTCGTGCGCCGCGCCTCCGCGCAGCTCGCCGACTTCACCCACACCTGCTTCATGGTCACCCCCTACGAGGGCTACGTCGAGGTCTGCGAGGCCCTCGCCGAGCTGACCCCCGGTGACCACGCCAAGAAGTCGGCCCTGTTCAACTCGGGCGCCGAGGCCGTCGAGAACGCCGTCAAGATCGCCCGTTCGTACACCAAGCGCCAGGCCGTCGTCGTCTTCGACCACGGCTACCACGGCCGTACGAACCTCACGATGGCCCTGACCTCGAAGAACATGCCGTACAAGCAGGGCTTCGGTCCGTTCGCCCCCGAGGTCTACCGCGTCCCGGTCGCCTACGGCTACCGCTGGCCGACCGGCGCCGAGAACTGCGGCCCCGAGGCCGCCGCCCAGGCGATCGACCAGATCAGCAAGCAGATCGGCGCGGAGAACGTCGCCGCGATCATCATCGAGCCGGTCCTCGGCGAGGGCGGCTTCATCGAGCCGGCCAAGGGCTTCCTCCCGGCGATCGTGAAGTTCGCCAACGACAACGGCATCGTCTTCGTGGCCGACGAGATCCAGTCCGGCTTCTGCCGCACCGGCCAGTGGTTCGCGTGTGAGGACGAGGGCATCGTCCCGGACCTCATCACCACCGCGAAGGGCATCGCGGGCGGTCTGCCGCTCGCCGCCGTGACCGGCCGCGCCGAGATGATGGACGCCGTGCACGGCGGTGGCCTGGGCGGCACCTACGGCGGCAACCCGGTGGCCTGCGCCGGTGCGCTCGGTTCCATCGAGACCATGAAGGAGCTCGACCTCAACGCCGCGGCGAAGAAGATCGAGTCGGTCATGAAGACCCGCCTGACGGCCATGCAGGAGAAGTACGACATCATCGGCGACATCCGCGGCCGCGGCGCCATGATCGCGATCGAGCTCGTCAAGGACCCGGTCTCCAAGACCCCGTTCCCGGAGGCGGCCGGCGCGCTCGCCAAGGCCTGCCACGCCGAGGGCGTGCTCGTCCTCACCTGCGGCACCTACGGCAACGTGCTCCGCTTCCTGCCCCCGATCGTCATCGGCGAGGACCTGCTGAACGAGGGCCTGGACGTCATCGAGGCCGCTTTCGCGGGCATCTGAGCGAACGCCCGAACACAGGCGCCCGTCCCTACCGCCGGTAACGGTCGGGCACTGTGAAGAAGGTGTGGGGGGCCGATGGCGGGAGCGCGTTCCCGCTGTCGGCCCCCCTCCCGTTGGCGTACGGTTTCTGCAGATGAGTGAGACAGACCGTCCCCGGGCGACCGGGGACGATTCCGGTACCGGGCTTCCCCAGCGCCGTACTGGGCATGCGTTCGCGCACACTCCTCTCAGATCGGACGGCCGTCCGCCCCAAACCCCCCGGGGCGCACGGCAACCCGATCCGGCCGGCCGTCCCGGAACCATCCCCCCTGTTCCGGGACGGCCGGCCATCCTCTCGTCCGCCGCGGCCCTCTCGGCCCTCTGCGCCGCCCTCTTCGCCCTGATCACCTGGCAGGTCCGCACGTCGGGACCGTTGCTGACCCCGGATCACGCACTGAGCCGCGCCGTGGTGCGCACCGTCCCCGACGCCGTCACCGAACGCCTCGCCGACCTCGGGAACATCCCGGTTGCCGTGCCGGTCCTGGTCCTCGCGATGCTCTACGCCGCCCGGCGCGGCCGGGTCCGCGCCGCACTGACGGCCGGCCTGGCGATGGCCGTGGTACCGGCGCTGATCGTGCCGCTCAAGGAGTGGACCGCCCGCCCGGGCCCCCTGGAGCCCTGGGCCGCCGGCTACTTCCCCTCGGGGCACACGGCCACGGCCCTGACGGCCTATGCGGCGGCCGCCCTGCTGCTCACCCCGTACACCCGCCGACGCTGGCCCCCGGCCCTCGCGGCCCTGCTGACGGCCCTCACCGCGACGGGCCTGGTCCTGCGCGGCTTCCACTGGCCCCTGGACGTCCTGGCCAGCCTCCTGCTGTGCACCCCCCTCCTGCTGGCCGTGCGCCGTGCGGCGGGTCAGCCGCCGAAGTAGGCGTCGAAGCGGCAGCTGAACTCCCAGCCGCCGAAGCGGTCCCGACCAATCCTCTGGTCAAGGGGTGCGGTCCTCACCGCCCTCCCCCGCCAGGACCCGCCCCACCGCCTCGTGCATGGCGAGCTCCAGCAGCACGGGGTCGGTGAGCGTCCCCTCCCCGTCCGGAACCACCAGCCAGCGCACTCCGTCCGCCTCCCGGACCGGGTGCGGGACCACGATCCAGGTCCCGCGGCCGGCGCCGCGCACGCCCGTGCCGAGCCAGCGCGACGCCGTTCCCGGGGGCACGAAGAAACCCACCCGGGCGTCGCCGCAGTCCGCGAGCACCGGGCCGGGCCGGGCGGTGAGCAGGTGCAGTACGTCGAGAGTGGCCCGGCCCAGCTCCCCCGGCAGGATCAGCACGTCCCAGCTCCGGCCGGCGGGCAGGAGGGCGACGCCGAGGGGGCCCCGCTCCCATTCCCACCGGCAGGCGTCGGGATCCGGCGCCACCGATACCAGCCATTCCACTGCCGCCTTGGCCCCCGGGAACGTCATCGCCCGGCCTCCGTTCTCTCGTGCGCGGTGAAGGGTTCTCACCGGGAGAGAGCGGGGCCGGGCGACGGTATGACGCGAGTTCCGTTACTCCGTCGTGGTGAAGCGGGCCACACGGACCCGCTCGACGACTCGATCAGGAATCGAAGCCGAGCCCGAAGCGGTCCAGGGTGCGCAGCCAGAGGTTGCGGCGGCCGCCCCGGGCGTCGGACCGGGCCAGCGACCACTTGGTGAGGGTGATCCCGGTCCAGGCGAACGGCTCCGGCGGGAACGGCATCGGCTTGCTGCGCACCATCTCCAGCCGCGTCCGCTCGCTGGACACCCCGTCCAGCAGGTCCAGCATCACGTCGGCCCCGAAGCGGGTGGCGCCGACGCCGAGCCCGGTGAAGCCGGCCGCGTAGGCGACCCTGCCCGAGTGGGCCGTGCCGAAGAAGGCCGAGAAGCGGGAGCAGGTGTCGATGGCCCCGCCCCAGGCGTGGCTGAACTTCAGCCCCTCCAGCTGCGGGAACGCGGTGAAGAAGTGCTCAGCGAGCTTGAGGTAGGTCTCGGGCCGGTGGTCGTACTCGGAGTCGAGCTTCCCCCGGTACGGGTAGATGGCGTCGTAGCCGCCCCAGAGGATCCGGTGGTCCTTGGTGATCCGGAAGTAGTGGAACTGGTTGGCGCTGTCGCCCAGGCCCTGGCGCCGCTTCCAGCCGATGGAGGCCAGCTGCTCCTCGCTCAGCGGCTCCGTCATCAGCGCGTAGTCGTACACCGGGACCGTGAAGGGACGGATCCGCTTGACCAGCGAGGGGAAGATGTTGGTGCCCAGCGCGACCCGGCGGGCGAGGATCGTGCCGTACGGGGTGGTGACGGCCATCCCGGCGCCCACGGAGGACATCTTCAGGCCGCGCGTGTTCTCGTAGATCCGCACGCCCAGCTCCAGGCAGGCCCGCTTGAGGCCCCAGGCGAGCTTCGCCGGGTTGAGCATCGCGACGCCCTCGCGGTCCCACAGGCCCGCGAGGAAGGTCGGGGAGTCGACCTCGGCGCGCAGCGCCTCCCGGTCCAGCCATTCGGAGCCGTCCGCGAGGCCGAGCTTGCGTGCCTCCTCGTGGAGTTCGCGCAGTTCCTCGACCTGGTGGGGCTCGGTGGCCACGTCGATCTCACCGGTGCGCTCGAAGTCGCAGTCGATGCCGTAGCGGGCGACCGCCGCCTCGATCTCGTCGAGGTTGCGGGCGCCCAGCTCCTCCAGCTTGGCGAGTTCGCCGGGCCAGCGGGCCATGCCGTTGGCGAGCCCGTGGGTGAGGGAGGCCGCGCAGAAGCCGCCGTTGCGGCCGGAGGCGGCCCAGCCCGCCTCCTTGCTCTCGATCAGGACCACGTCCCGGCCGGGGTCGCGCTCCTTGGCGATCAGAGCGGTCCACAGCCCGCTGTAGCCTCCGCCGACGACGAGCAGGTCGCAGCGCTCGTCGGAGGTGAGCGCCGGCTGCGCGGCGGGCTTGCCGGGGTCGTCCAGCCAGTACGCGACCGGCTTCGCTTCGGAAAGGGATTTCGCAACACTACGCATGGCGACTGGGGCCATGGCTTCCAACTCCCTACGGAACTGAACTGATTACTTCGGTTGTGCCTTCTTGCGGCGGTTGCCGACCCACTGGCCGGCCAGCACCACCAGGACCGCGATGACGAACATCGCCGTACCGATGACGTTGATCTGGACGGGCGTACCGCGCTGGGCCGATCCCCACACGAACATGGGGAAGGTGACGGTGTTGCCCGAGTTGAAGTTGGTGATGATGAAGTCGTCGAATGAGAGCGCGAAGGACAGCAGCGCACCCGCCGCGATGCCGGGGGCGGCGATCGGCAGGGTGACCCGCAGGAACGTCTGGACCGGTCCGGCGTAGAGGTCGCGCGCGGCCTCCTCCAGCCTCGGGTCCATCGACAGCACGCGCGCCTTGACGGCGGCGACGACGAAGCTGAGGCAGAACATCACGTGGGCGATCAGGATGGTCCAGAAGCCCAGCTGGATGCCCATGTTGAGGAAGAGGGCGAGCAGGGACGCCGCCATCACGATCTCGGGCATGGCCATCGGCAGGAAGATCAGTGAGTTGACCGCGCCGCGCGCCCGGAACCGGTAGCGCACGAGCGCGAAGGCGATCGCGGTGCCGAGCACGGTCGCGCCGATGGTGGCCCAGAAGGCGATCTGGAGGGAGAGCGAGAGGGAGCCGCACAGGTCGGCGACCCCGCAGGGGTCCTTCCAGGCGTCGAGCGAGAACTCCTGCCAGGCGTAGTTGAAGCGCCCGGCGGGGTTGTTGAAGGAGAAGACCGTCACGACGACGTTGGGCAGGATCAGGTACGCGAGCGTGCCGAGTCCCGCGATGACCACGAAGTTGCGGCGGAGCCAGCCAAGGGGCTTGTTCATCAGACCAGGTCCTCCGTCCCCGCACGGCGGATGTAGATGGACACCATGATCAGCACGATGGCCATGAGGATGAAGGACAGCGCGGCCGCCGTCGGGTAGTCGAGGATGCGCAGGTACTGCGACTGGATGACGCTGCCGATCATCCGGGTGTCCGTCGAGCCGAGCAGTTCGGCGTTGACGTAGTCGCCGCTCGCCGGGATGAAGGTGAGCAGGGTCCCGGAGACCACGCCCGGCATCGAGAGCGGGAAGGTCACCTTGCGGAACACCGTGGAGGGGCGGGCGTACAGGTCCCCGGCCGCCTCGTGGAGGCGGGTGTCGATGCGCTCCAGCGAGGTGTAGAGCGGCAGGATCATGAAGGGGAGGAAGTTGTACGTCAGGCCGCAGACCACCGCGAGCGGCGTGGCCAGGACCCGGTCCCCCTCGGTCATGCCGAGCCAGCTGGTGACGTCGAGGAAGCCGACGGCGTTGAGGGCGCCGACCACCGGACCTCCGTCGGCGAGGATCGTCTTCCAGGCCAGGGTACGGATCAGGAAGCTGGTGAAGAACGGGGCGATGACCAGCACCAGCAGGAGGTTGCGCCAGCGGCCGGCCTTGAAGGCGATCAGATAGGCCAGCGGGTACCCGAGCAGCAGGCACAGCGCGGTCGCGGTGCCCGCGTAGAGCAGGGACCTCAGGAACTGCGGGTAGTAGTCGCCGAAGGCCTCCCAGTAGGTCTGGAAGTGCCAGGTGACCTTGAAGCCCTCTTCGAGCGAACCGGTCTGCACCGAGGTGGAGGCCTGGTAGATCATCGGCAGCACGAAGAACACGAGCAGCCACAGGATGCCGGGGAGCAGCAGCCAGTACGGGATCAGGCGCTTGCGCAGGGACGCCCTGTGCACCGGGGGTTCGGCCGGGGCGGCCTCCCGGGGCGGCGCGGAGACGGCGGTCACGCGCTCTCCTCGACGGTCTCGACGCCGGCGTCGATGTCCATGGCGGCGTCCAGGCCGAAGCTGTGCTCCGGGTTCCAGTGGAGTATGACCTCGGCGCCGGGGACGAGGCGGGCGTCGCGCTCGATGTTCTGCGCGTACACCTCCAGCTCCGGGCAGACCTGGCTGTCTATGACGTACTGGGTGGAGACGCCGATGAAGGAGGAGTCGGCGATCCGACCCGTGATCTTGTTCCGGCCGGCCGCGACGGTGTGCTCCTCGTCCGCGTGGACCAGGGAGATCTTCTCGGGGCGCACTCCGACCAGCAGCTTTCCGCCCGCGCGGGGCGTGGTCGAACATCGCTGCCCGGGCAGGCGCAGCGTGGTGCCGGAGGCCGAGACGACGACGTCGGTGCCCGCGGACTCCACCGAGGCCTGGATCAGGTTGGAGGTGCCGAGGAAGTTCGCGACGAAGGTGGTCCGCGGGTTCTCGTACAGCTCGGCGGGGGCGCCCAGCTGCTCGACCCGGCCGCCGTTCATCACCGCGACCGTGTCGGCCATGGTCATGGCCTCCTCCTGGTCGTGCGTGACGTGCACGAAGGTGATGCCGACCTCCGTCTGGATCCGCTTGAGCTCCAGCTGCATCTGGCGGCGCAGCTTGAGGTCCAGGGCGCCCAGCGGCTCGTCGAGGAGGAGCACCTGGGGGTGGTTGATCAGGGCGCGGGCGACGGCGACGCGCTGCTGCTGGCCACCGGAGAGCTGGTGGGGCTTGCGCTGGGCGAACTGGCCGAGCTGCACCAGCTCCAGCATCTCGTCGACCTGCTTCTTGACGGACTTGACGCCGCGGCGGCGCAGCCCGAACGCGATGTTCTCGTAGATGCTCAGGTGCGGGAACAGCGCGTAGCTCTGGAAGACGGTGTTGACCGGGCGCTTGTACGGCGGCAGGTGGGTGACCTCGCGGTCGCCGAGGCTGACCGTGCCGGTGGAGGGCTCCTCCAGGCCGGCGATCATGCGCAGGGTGGTGGTCTTCCCGCAGCCCGAGGCGCCGAGCAGGGCGAAGAAGGAGCCCTGGGGGATGGTGAGGTCCAGCGGGTGCACGGCGGTGAAGGATCCGTAGTGCTTGCTGATCCCGGCGAGGCGGACGTCGCCGCTCGCGGTCTTGTCAGTCATGGGTCGCGGCCTTCGGTGGTGGTGTCGTCGGAAGGGTGCGGGAGCGCGGGGGTGGAGGGGTCTGGCGGGGGGGGAGCGGTGGGTCAGGCGCCGATGAGCCGGGTGAACTTCTCCTCGTACGCCGTCTCTTCCTCGCTGCTGAGGGAGCGGAAGGCGTGGGACTTGGCGGTCATCGCCTTGTCCGGGACGATCAGCGTGTTCTCCGCGAGCGCGGGATCGATCTTGGCGAGCTCGTCCTTGACGCCGTCCACGGGGCAGACGTAGCTGATGAACGCGGCCAGCCGGGCGGCCACCGGGAGCTCGTAGTAGTAGTCGATGAGCTTCTCGGCGTTGGCCTTGTGCCGGGCCTGGGCCGGGACCAGCAGGTTGTCGCTGGAGGTGATGTACCCGGCCGCCGGAACCGCGTACTTGATGTCGGGGTTGCCGGCCTGGAGCTGGATCACGTCGCCCGCCCAGGCCAGGCAGGCCGCGAGGTCCCCCTTGTCGAGGTCGGCGGTGTAGTCGTTGCCGGTGAAGCGGCGGATCTGCTTCGTGTCCACGCCCTTCTGGAGCCGGCCGATGGCGCCGTCGAAGTCCGCGGTGGTGAAGTTCGCCGGGTCCTTGCCCTGGTCGAGCAGGGTCATGCCGACGCTGTCGCGCATCTCGGTGAGGAAGCCGACGCGGCCCTTGAGGGAGGGGTCGTCGAGCAGCTGGGTGACGGAATCGACCTTCCTGCCCTCGGTGGCCTTGGAGTTGTAGGCGATGACGGTCGAGATGCCGGTCCAGGGATAGCTGTAGGAGCGGCCCGGGTCCCAGTCGGGGCTGCGGAACTGCGGGGAGAGGTTGGCGTAGGCGTGCGGCAGGTGGGAGGGGTCCAGCTTCTGCGCCCAGCCGAGCCGGATGATCCGGGCGGCGAGCCAGTCGGTGACGACGATCAGGTCGCGCCCGGTGTCCTGGCCGGCGGCCAGCTGCGGGCGGATCTTGCCGAAGAACTCGACGTTGTCGTTGATGTCCTCGCTGTACTTGACCTCTATGCCGGTGCGCTTGCCGAACTCCTCCAGCGTGGGACGGGACTTCTCGTCCTCGCTGGTGTCCATGTACTCGGTCCAGTTGGAGAAGTTGAGCACCTTCTCCCGGTCCGAGTGATCGGCGGAGGCGGCCGCCGCGCCGCTCTCGCGCCGGGCGGGCGGGATGCCGCAGGAGGTCAGGGCGGACAGGCCGCCGAGGGTGAGCGCCCCGATGCCGGACGCGCGCAGCAGCGAACGGCGGGTGAGGGCGCCCCGCCCGCTGGTGAGACTGCGCCGCATCGCGGCGAGCTGCGCCGCGGAGAGGCGGCCGGGGTCGAGCTGCTCCATTGGCTGTGGCCTTTCGGGAGGTGTGCCGCTGGTCGGGCGGTGGCTGTTATCGGTCCCCGAAGATGGTGCGGTGCCAGTCCTTGGCCGCCACCGCGGTGTTGTCGTACATCACGTGCTTGACCTGCGTGTACTCCTCGAAGGAGTAGGTGGACATGTCCTTTCCGAAGCCGCTGGCCTTGTAGCCGCCGTGGGGCATCTCGCTGATGATCGGGATGTGGTCGTTGACCCACACGCAGCCGGCCTTGAGCTCGCGCGTGGCGCGGTTCGCCCGGTAGAGGTCCCGGCTCCAGGCGGAGGCGGCGAGCCCGTACGGGGTGTCGTTGGCCAGCGCGAGGCCCTCGTCGTCGGTGTCGAAGGGCAGGACGACCAGCACCGGGCCGAAGATCTCGGACTGGACGACCTCGCTGTCCTGCGCGGCGCCGGAGATCAGGGTGGGCCGGTAGTAGGCGCCCCCCTCCAGCTCGCCGCCCGGGATCCCGCCGCCGGTGACGACCGTGGCGTACGCGCGGGCGCGCTCGACGAAGGCGGCGACCCGGTCGCGCTGGGCGTGCGAGACCAGCGGGCCGAGATCGGTGGTGGGCGCGAAGGGGTCACCGAGCCGGACGCTCTCCATCAGCTCGGCGACCCGGGCGACGAAGGCGTCGTGCAGGGGGCGCTGGACGTAGGCGCGGGTGGCCGCGGTGCAGTCCTGGCCGGTGTTGATGAGCGAGGCGGCGACGGCGCCGTGGGCGGCGGCCTCCAGGTCGGCGTCGTCGAAGACGAGGAAGGGGGCCTTGCCGCCGAGCTCCAGGTGGAGCCGCTTGACGGTGGCGGTGGCGATCTCGGCCACCCGCTTGCCGACGGCGGTGGAGCCGGTGAAGGAGGTCATGACCACGTCGGGGTGGCCGACCAGGTGCTCGCCCGCCTCCCGCCCGGCGCCCGTGACGATGTTGACCACGCCGTCGGGGATGCCCGCCTCCTTGGCCGCCTGGGCGAACATCAGGGAGGTCAGGGGGGTGAGCTCGGCGGGCTTGAGGACGATGGTGTTGCCCGCGGCGATGGCCGGGAGGATCTTCCAGGCGGCCATCTGGAGCGGATAGTTCCAGGGGGCGATGGAGCCGACGACGCCGATGGCCTCGCGCCGTACGTACGAGGTGTGGTCCCCGGAGTACTCGCCGGCCGCCTGGCCCTGGAGGTGACGGGCCGCGCCCGCGAAGAAGGCCGTGTTGTCGATGGTCCCCGGCACGTCGAACTCCGTGGACAGCTTGACCGGCTTGCCGCACTGCAGGGACTCGGCGTACGCGAAGTCCTCCGCCTGCTCGGCCAGTACGCCGGCCAGCCGGTGCAGCGCGTCCGAACGCTCCCCGGGGGTCGCGGCCGACCAGGCGGGGAAGGCCCGCTTGGCGGCGGCTACGGCCTCGTCCACGTCCGCCGTGCCCGCCAGTTCGTAGGTGAGCACCTCCTGACCGGTCGCGGGGTCGACCACCGTGTGCGAGCGACCCGACGTACCGGAGCGGAGCCGGCCGTCGATGTACTGCGCGCCGTCTGCGAAGCGGTCCTTAACCTGGAAGCGGTTACCCATCACGCTCTCACGCTCTCCGTAGCTACAGCTCGAATTGAGTGCCGATCCTGACAGAGGTGTTCCCCTCCGCCAAGTGATTCCGTTGTTGCCTTTTGATTACGCGACGGAATCGGTCGACCATGTGTCGAGGCGCGCCCGAAATCCCGTACGAAGTGTCAGTGGTGACTGCCAGACTCGCGTGCATGGAGATGACCGACAAGTTGATCGGGCAGGTCAGCCGTGGTGAGCGGCTGAAGTACCTGCCCTTCTGGGGGCACCGGCCGCAGGCTGACGGACGGCTCGGTCCGAGCTGTCTGAGCCAGTGGTGGCCGTCCGCTTTCACTGTGGGTGATGTCCGGTACGCCACGGCCGAGCACTGGATGATGGCCGGCAAGGCGCGGTTGTTCGGGGACGCGGAGGCGGAGCGGGCGGCGCTGCGGGCCGGGAGTCCGGCGGCCGCGAAGAAGGCCGGACGGCTGGTGCGCGGCTTCGACGAGACCGTGTGGCAGCGGGAGCGGTTCGCGCTGGTCGTGGAGGGCAGCGTCCACAAGTTCGGCTCCGATCCGGCGCTGCGGGCGTACCTGCTCGGTACGGGGAACCGGGTGCTGGTGGAGGCGAGCCCGGTGGACCGGATCTGGGGCATCGGACTGGCCGCCGACGACGAGCGCGCCCTGGACCCGGCGCGCTGGCGGGGGCTGAACCTGCTGGGCTTCGCGCTGATGGAGGCGCGGGAGCGGCTGCGGGAGGGGAACGCCGAGTGAATCCCGCGGAGCGGCGCCGGGTGGCGGCCGTCATCGTGCGGGACGGCAGCGTGCTGATGGTGCGCGAGAGGGGACGGGGGCCGTCCGGCCGGCACGACGGGGCGGAGTACTGGACCCTGCCGGGCGGCGGGGTGGAGCCCGGGGAGGACCTGGAGGCGGCCGTGCGGCGCGAGGTGGCCGAGGAGACGGGGCTGCGGGCCCTGTCGGTGCGCCGCGCGTACGAGGCTCCGTACCCCTCCGGCTGGACCACCTGTTTCCGGGTGGAGGTGGCGGCCGGGGAGCCGGTGCTGGGGGTGGACGCGGAGCTGGAGTGCGACTGCCCCCGGATGGTGGGCCTGACGTGGGTCCCCCTCCCCCGGACCGGCGCGGACGGCCCCTACATGGTCCCCACCCTGCTGTCCGCCGCCGCGCCCTGAGCCCCGTGGCCTCGCCCCCGTGGCCTCACCCGCGCCGGGCGTCACGGACGCGGGCGGCGGCGCGGTACGGGGCCGGGGGTGCGGGCGGGTGGGGCGTCAGACGCGTTCGCGGGGCTGGTCGTCGGTCCGGGAGACCGAGGGACCGTGCCGGCCGCCGCCGGATTCCTCCAGGGTGGGGCCGAGGAAGACCAGCAGGGTCATGCCGATGCCCAGCACGATGCCGACCCCGCCGAGGATGATCCCCGCCAGGGCCATTCCGCCGTTGGTTGATTCGCCGCGGCTCGCCTTGCCCCGGCCCAGCGCGCCGAAGACGACGGCCGCGATGCCGAGGGCGATCGACCCGACCATGGTCACGCAGCCGACCACCGAGAGGATGCCGAGCACCAGGGCGGCGACGCCGAAGCCATTGCCGGCGGGCCGGGCGTAGGGCGGGTACCCGGCATAACCGGGGTAGCCGGCGTAGCCCGGGTAGGCCGGCGGGACGGGGGCCGGCGGCGGGCCGGGGTACGCGTAGGCCGCCGGGTCCGGCTGGGCCGGGTACCCGTACGCGGCCGTGGCCGGGAGCACCGGTGCCGGCGCGGGTATCGGGGGCGG
Source organism: Streptomyces sp. M-16 (assembly GCF_052114405.1). Taxonomy (NCBI): domain Bacteria; kingdom Bacillati; phylum Actinomycetota; class Actinomycetes; order Kitasatosporales; family Streptomycetaceae; genus Streptomyces; species Streptomyces sp. M-16. The sequence goes on from NZ_JBFRER010000004.1 coordinate 69,862, forward strand.
CGCGTACGGAGACGGCGGGGTCGGCGTGCCCTGGACCTCCGGCGCCCGTACGGACGGGTCCTGCTCGTGGACCGGTGGAACGGCGGCGGGCGCGGTCGGGCCGCCGGGCACCGGGTGCACGGAGGGCGTCGGCGCCGCCCCGGCCTGCTTGCCCGGCTCCGCCGCGGACCTCTCGGGCGGGGCCCACGGGTCCCTCGGCTCAGGGCTCTGGTCGGTCATACGGCGCCCCCCTCTCGTACGGCCATGCTAAGCGCTGCCACCGACACGTCCCGGGGCTGCCTACGATGAAGCCGACCTGCCCGCACCCGCGTCCTCCCGGAGGCACCCGATGCCCGACCTGCACCCCTTCATCGCGGGGCTGCCCAAGGCCGAACTCCACGTCCACCACGTCGGTTCGGCGTCGCCGCGGATCGTGGCGGAACTCGCCTCCCGCCACCCCGACTCGAAGGTCCCCACCGACCCCGAAGCCCTCGCCGACTACTTCAGCTTCACGGACTTCGCCCACTTCATCGAGGTCTACCTCTCGGTCGTCGACCTGGTCCGCACCCCCGACGACGTGCGCACGCTGACCTTCGAGGTCGCCCGCGACATGGCCCGGCAGAACATCCGCTACGCCGAACTCACCATCACCCCCTACTCCTCGACGCGCCGCGGCATCGACGAGCACGCCTTCATGGAGGCCATCGAGGACGCCCGCAAGGCGGCCGAGACCGAACTGGGCGTCATCCTGCGCTGGTGCTTCGACATCCCCGGCGAGGCCGGCATGGAAGCCGCCGAGGAGACCCTCCGCCTCGCCGTCGACCTGCGCCCCGAGGGCCTGGTCTCCTTCGGCCTGGGCGGCCCCGAGATCGGCGTGCCGCGCCCGCAGTTCAAGCCGTACTTCGACCGTGCCCGTGCCGCCGGCCTGCGCAGCGTGCCGCACGCCGGCGAGACCACCGGACCGGAGACGGTCTGGGACGCCGTCCGCGAGCTGGGCGCCGAGCGCATCGGCCACGGCACGAGCGCCGCCAAGGACCCGGAGCTGCTGGCGTACCTGGCCGAGCACCGCATCGCGCTGGAGGTGTGCCCGACCTCCAACATCGCGACGCGCGCCGTCGCGGACCTCGACGAGCACCCGGTCAAGGAGATGGTCGCCGCGGGCGTCCTCGTCACCATCAACAGCGACGACCCGCCGATGTTCGGCACCGACCTCAACAACGAGTACGCCGTCGCCGCCCGCCTCCTCGGCCTCGACGAGCGCGGACTGGCGCGACTCGCGAAGAACGCCGTCGAGGCCTCCTTCCTGGACCAGACCGGCAAGGAGAAGCTCAGCGCGGAGATCGACGCGTACACCGCGGACTGGCTCGCCCGCTGACGTCCCGTCGGACCCGGCGTCCCCTGAGAATGGGGGCATGAACACCCTGACTGCCGTCGGTCACCGCGGCGATCCCTACCGAGTCCGCGAGAACACCCTCGCCTCCGTCCGCTCCGCCTTCGCGCGCGGGGCGGACGCGGTGGAGGTCGACGTACGGCTGACCCGTGACGGCGTGCCGGTCCTGCTCCACGACGAGACCCTCCAGCGGCTGTGGGGCCACGACGTGCGGCTGGACGACGTCACCGCCGCACAGCTGAAGGAGCTCGCGCAGGGCGGGATCCCCACCCTGCGCGAGGCCCTGATGGCCGCCGGGGCCGGCCGGCTGATGCTGGACCTGCCGGGCGCCACGGCCGAGACCGTACGGACCGTCGTGGGCCTGGTGCGCGAGTGCGGGGCGCGCGAGCGCACGTACTACTGCGCCGGGCCGGACACCATGCTCGCGGTCCGCGCCGCCGACCCGGGCGCGGAGATCGCCCTGACCTGGACCACCCTCTCGCCGCCGCGCCGGGTGCTGATCGACGCGGTCGCCCCCCGCTGGCTCAACTACCGCTTCGGGCTGGTCGACCGGGAGCTCACGGACGCCCTGCACCGGGACGGGCTGCTGGTGTCGGCCTGGACGGCGGACACCAAGCGGTCGATGCGCGCCCTGGCCGCGGCGGGCGTGGACTCCATCACCACGAACCGGGTGGACGTGCTGACCTCGGTCCGGGCCGGGTCCGGACGGTGATCCGGGCCTGGGGGGAGCGGATCCGGACGGCGGATCCGCGTCGGCGGGACCTGGGGGTGACACTGCTGGTGCAGGTGGCGACGACCATTCCGTTCGTGGTGCCCCGCGACCCCCGGGAGTCGCCCGCGACCTGGGCGGCGTACCTGCTGACCACGCTCGGCAACCTGCCGCTGGTGTGGCGGCGCCGGGCCCCGGTCCTGGTGCTGTTCGGGGTGGTCGCGGCGGGGACGGTGTACCGGCTGGCGCTGGACGGGCCCGGCCAGCCGCTGCCGTACGCCGGGCTGATCGCCCTCTACACGATCGCGCTGCACTGCACGGAGCGGGTGCGGCTGGCCATGGGCGCGGTCGTGACGGTGGTGATCCTCGGTTCGGTCGCGCTCAACACGCAGACGGCCCGGGAGCTGCTGTTCTCGCTGTTCGTGTTCGGGGCGGCGTTCGCGCTGGGGCGGCTGCAGGCGACCCGGCAGGCGTACACCGAGGCGGCCCTGGAGCGGGCGGAGCAGCTGGAGCGGGCGAACCGGATCGAGGCGGAGCAGGCGGCGGCGCGCGAACGGGCCCGTATCGCGCGGGAGATGCACGACATCCTCTCGCACGCGGTCAGCATCATGATCGTGCAGGCGGAGGCGGGTCCGGTGGCGGTGCGCCGGGCCCCGGAACGGGCCGAGGCGGCCTTCGAGGCGATCGCCGAGACGGGCCGGGACGCGATGGCGCAGCTGCGGACGATGCTGGGGGTCCTGCGGACGGACGAGGCGGCTCCGCGTGCGCCGCAGCCCGGGATCGCGGGGCTGCCGGCGCTGTTGGACCGGGTCCGGGCGAGCGGGCCGAAGGTCTCCTACGAGCGGACGGGCGAGGTGCGCGGGCTGCCGGCCGCGCTGGAGGCGACGGTGCACCGGGTGGTGCAGGAGGCGCTGACCAATGTGGTCAGGCACGCCGGGGCCTCGACGGTGGACGTACGCCTGGAGTACGGGGTGGGGGACCTGACGGTGACGGTCACCGACGACGGCCGCGGACCGGCCGGCGCGCGCGGCGGTACGCGCAACGGCGCGGCGGACGGCTTCGCGAACGGCGCCCCGGAGGGCTCCTCGAACGGCGGGCACGGGCTGATCGGGATCCGGGAGCGGGCGGCGGCACACGGCGGGACGGCCTGGTGCGGTCCGGGGCCCGACGGGGGGTTCTCGGTGCGGGTGGTCCTTGTAACCTCGCCGCTGGAGGTGGCGACATGACGATCCGTGTGGTGGTGGCCGACGACCAGGAGCTGGTGCGCAGCGGTTTCGCGATGATCCTGGACGTCCAGGAGGACATCGAGGTCGTGGCGGAGGTGGGGGACGGCGCGGCGGCGGTGGAGGCGGTCGCCCGGCTCGCGCCGGACGTCGTGCTGCTGGACATCCGGATGCCGGTGCTGGACGGGATCGAGGCCTGCCGGAGGATATCGGCGGGCAGCGCCTGCCGGTCGGTGATGCTGACCACCTTCGACTCGGACGAGTACGTGTACGAGGCGCTGCACGCGGGGGCGAGCGGGTTCCTGCTGAAGGACGTGCGGCGGGACGATCTGGTGCACGCGGTACGGGTGGTGGCGGCGGGCGAGTCCCTGCTTGCGCCTTCGGTGGCGCGGCGGCTGATCGAGGAGTACACGGCGGTGACGGCCCGGACGGCGGGTGCGCGGGCCCTGTCGGAGGACCGGCTGGAGGTGCTGACGGCCCGGGAGCGGGAGACGCTGCTGCATCTGGGGCGGGGGCTGTCGAACGCGGAGATCGCGGCGGCGCTGACGGTCAGCGAGCACACGGTGAAGTCGCACGTGGGCAACCTGCTGGGGAAGTTGGGTCTGCGGGACCGGATCCAGGCGGTGATCTGCGCGTACGAGACGGGCCTGATCGCGGCCGGTTCTCCCTCTGGAGAGTGAGGGACGGCGTGTCGGCTCCCCCGCGCCGGTGAGTTGTCGTACCGCGGAAGACCCCTCTCACCGGTGATCCGCAACCACCCCTGTGAACAGCACCATTGAGGACGTCGGGGCAGCGGGCCCCGCGGATCGCACACAGGGGGATCACCATCATGAAGGCACGTACGCGCACGCTGATCGCGGCCACTTTGGTACTGGGCATCGCGTCCGGCCCGGCGGTCGCGGCGCACGCCGCCGACGCCGCCCGGACGCCGGCTCCGGTTGCGGCGGCCTCGGCGGGCCCGGTCCGGGCCGCCGGGGTGGACGCGCCGCTGTTCTCGACCCCGCCCGACGCGGCGGCGCTGGAGCGGGCCATCGCGGGTCTGGGCGCCGATCACCCGGAGGCGACGGCCGCGCTGGTGCGGGTGGGCGGTACGAGTGGTTCCTGGAAGGGAAGTTCCGGGGTCGCGGACATCCGCAGCGGGCGCGCGGCGATCGAGGACGCCCGGTTCCGGGCGGGTTCGGTGACGAAGGCCTTCACCGCGGCCGTGGTGCTGCAGCTGGCCGCCGAGCACAGGCTGGATCTGGACCGGCCGGTGCAGGAGTACCTGCCGGGGCTGCTGCCCGGCGGCCCCGGCGGTTTCGAGCCCGTCTCCGTACGCCAGCTGCTGAACTACACGAGCGGCCTGAGGTCGGCGGACGGGCCGGGGGACGACTTCGCGGACGAGTACGCCCACCGCTTCGACGTGGTGGACCCGCGGGCACTGATCGCCAACGCGGCGGCCAAGGGCCCCGGGTCCCGGCCCGGCGAGAAGCAGCACTACAGCAACATCCACTACACGGTGCTCGGCGTGCTGATCGAGAAGGTGACGGGGACGACGTACGAGAAGGCGGTGTCCCAGCGGATACTCAAGCCGCTGGGTCTGCGTGACACCTCGTTCCCGGCCCGCACCCAGACCCGGATACCGGGCCCCCACAACCACGGCTACCAGGCGGTGCCGCAGCCGGGCGGGGGCAGCTCCCTGGTGGACGTGACGGAGTGGAACTCCTCCTCCAACTGGGCTGCCGGGGACCTCATATCGACCACGGCCGATCTGGAACGGTTCACGGTGGCGCTGTTCGGCGGCAAGGTGGTCCCGCGGCCCCAGCTGGAGGAGATGTTCACCGTCCCCGATGTGCAGGACGCCGAGACCGGCGGGCACGCGGTGCAGACGGCCGGCCTGAAGGAGTTCAGACTGCCGGGCGGTCGCGTGGTCTACGGCAAGACCGGGGGCCGCTTCGGCTACAACACCGTGATCGGCGGCAGCCGCGACCTCTCCCGCACCCTCGTGTACTCGGTGAACTCCACCGATGCCAAGGGCCGGGACATGAACAAGGTGGCCATGGGCATCGTGGGTGCGGCCTTCGCCGGGTAGGGGCGCGGCGGGCCCGGTCAGAGTCCGACGATGGAGTTCCAGCGCTTGGCGAAGGACGAGCGTTCGGCCGAGGAGATGTCCCGGGCGACGACGAGGCGCTTGCGCATCCCTTCGTCGGGGAAGATCAGCGGGTTCTCGGCGAGCTTGGCGGTCTCCTTGTCCGAAGAGGCGGCCAGCACCTCGCGGGCGGCGGGCACCGGGCAGACGTAGTTGACCGCGGCCGCGAGTTCCGCGGCCACCGCGGGGTCGTAGTAGTAGTCGACGAGGGCCTCGGCGTTGGTCTTGTGGCGGGCGAGGTTGGGGACGAGCAGGCTCTCCGCCCAGAGCTCGGCGCCCTCCTCGGGGACCACGAACTCGATGTCGGGGTTGTCGGCCTGGAGCTGGATGACGTCGCCGGAGTAGGCCTGGCAGGCCAGGACGTCTCCCTTGCTGAGGTCGGAGGTGTAGTCGTTGCCGGTGAAGCGGCGGATGTGCCTCTGCTTCACCATGCTCTCGACCTGGTCGCACATCCGGTGGAAGTCGGTTTCGGTCCACCGGGTGACATCGGCGCCGTTGCCCTGCATGAGCAGGGCGAAGGACTCGTCGAGACCGGAGAAGAGCGTCACCTTGCCGGCCAGGTCCGGCTGCCAGAGGTCCCTGACGGACTTGATCTCCCGGCCCAGGGCCTTGCGGTTGTAGGCGATGCCGGTGATCCCCGACTGCCAGGGGACGGTGTGCAGCCGGCCCTCGTCGAAGGCGGGGGAACGCAGTTGGGGGTCGAGGTACCTGGCCACGTTGCCCTGGGCGGAGCGGTCCATCTTCTGGGCCCAGCCCAGGTGGACGAAGCGGGCGGCCATCCAGTCGCTGACGACCACGAGATCGTGACCGGTCGACTGGTGGTTCATCAGGGCCGGGCTGACCTTGCCGAAGAACTCGTCGTTGTCGTTGATCTCCTCGGTGTACCGGACCTCGATGCCGGTCTTCTTCGTGAAGGCCTCCAGCGTCGGGCGGCTCTCTTCGTCCTGGTCGTCGGTGTCGATGTAGAGCGGCCAGTTGGAGAAGGCGACGCTCTGGTCCCGGTCCGAGAGGTCCTGGGCCTGCCGCCGGTCCTCGGGGACGAAGGCGGCGGGCACACCGCATCCGGTGAGGGCGGCCAGCAGGCCCGCGGCACCGAGGCCGCGCAGCGCCGCGCGGCGGGAGAAGGCGAGTTCAGGCATGGGCACAGCCTCGGCGAACGCGAAGAGGCGGGCAATAGACAAGGTGTCTACTGCCCGCCCCTTCAGTGGCCTGCGGTGATCAGTGCGCGCCCGTCACCGCGACGGTCGCGGCGGATCAGCCGTCGAGCGAGGTCATCACGTGCTTGATGCGGGTGTAGTCCTCGAAGCCGTAGGCGGAGAGGTCCTTGCCGTAGCCGGACTTCTTGAAGCCGCCGTGGGGCATCTCGGCGACGAGCGGGATGTGGGTGTTGATCCACACGCAGCCGAAGTCGAGGTTCTTGGACATGCGCATCGCGCGGCCGTGGTCCTTGGTCCACACGGAGGAGGCGAGGGCGAACTCGACTCCGTTCGCGTACTCCAGGGCCTGGGACTCGTCCGTGAAGGACTGGACGGTGATGACGGGGCCGAAGACCTCGTTCTGGATGATCTCGTCGTCCTGCTTGAGGCCCGAGACGACGGTCGGGGCGTAGAAGAAGCCCTGGTCGCCGACCCGGTGGCCGCCCGCCTCGACCTTGGCGTGGGCGGGGAGGCGCTCGATGAAGCCCGCGACCTGCTGGAGCTGGTTGGGGTTGTTCAGCGGGCCGTACAGCACGTCCTCGTCGTCCGGCTGTCCGGTCTTGGTCTCCGCGGCGGCCTTGGCGAGCGCGGCCACGAACTCGTCGTGGATCGACTCGTGGACGAGTACGCGGGTGGCGGCGGTGCAGTCCTGACCGGCGTTGAAGTAGCCGGCGACGGCGATGTCCTCGACGGCCTTGGCCAGGTCGGCGTCCTCGAAGACCACGACCGGGGCCTTGCCGCCGAGCTCCAGGTGGACGCGCTTGACGTCCTTCGAGGCGCTCTCCGCGACCTGCATGCCCGCGCGCACGGAACCGGTGATGGAGGCCATCGCCGGGGTGGAGTGCTCGACCATGGCCTTGCCGGTCTCGCGGTCGCCGCAGACGACGTTGAAGACGCCCTTGGGCAGGACGGAGTCGATGATCTCCGCCATCAGGACGGTGGAGGCCGGGGTGGTGTCCGAGGGCTTCAGGACCACGGTGTTGCCCGCGGCGATCGCCGGGGCGAACTTCCACACGGCCATCATCATCGGGTAGTTCCACGGCGCGACCTGGGCGCACACGCCGACCGGCTCACGGCGGATGATCGAGGTCATCCCGTCCATGTACTCACCGGCCGAACGGCCCTCCAGCAGGCGTGCGGCGCCGGCGAAGAAGCGGATCTGGTCCACCATCGGCGGCAGCTCCTCGCTGGCCGTCAGGCCCAGCGGCTTGCCGGTGTTCTCCGACTCGGCGGCGACGAGCTCGTCAGCGCGGGCCTCGAAGGCGTCCGCGATCTTGAGCAGGGCCTTCTGCCGCTCGGAGGGCGTGGTGTCGCGCCAGCCCGGGAAGGCGGCCGCGGCGGCGGCCATGGCGGCGTCCACGTCGGCCTGGCCGGACAGCGGGGCGGTCGCGTACACCTCTCCGGTGGCGGGGTTGACCACCTCGGTGGTCCGCCCGTCGGCGGCGTCCTTGAACTCCCCGCCGATGTAGTTGCGCAGACGACGCAGTTCGGTGGTCACTACAGCCACTCTCCTGATCACATGTCCAATGATTGAGACGACCCCCAAAGACTAGCCCCTCCGGCGACGCTTTCGACAGAGCCAGACATCACGAACTGCGAAATCCGTGCAATCGGAGACCCGCCACAACGGATTTCATCGATTACGGGTTGCGGAACGGACGACTCCTCGTGCACAGTGAGGTCGTGGTCAGTCGAAGCGCAGATTCCAGGAACAGACAACCGTCCCCTTCGGTCGATGCTGTGTCCCTGGCGATCATCGAGCAACTCCAGGAGGACGGTCGCCGTCCCTACGCGTCGATCGGCAAGGCCGTCGGCCTCTCCGAAGCCGCCGTCCGCCAGCGCGTGCAGAAGCTGCTGGACCAGGGCGTCATGCAGATCGTCGCCGTCACCGACCCGCTCACCGTGGGTCTGAGACGCCAGGCCATGGTCGGCATCAACGTCGAGGGCGATCTCGATCCGGTGGCCGACGCGCTGACCGCGATGGCCGAGTGCGAGTACGTCGTGATGACCGCGGGGTCGTTCGACCTCATGGTGGAAATCGTCTGCGAGGACGACGACCACCTGCTGGAGACGATCAACAAGAAGATCCGCACGCTCCCCGGCGTGCGATCAACCGAGAGCTTCGTTTACCTGAAGCTCAAGAAGCAGACCTACATGTGGGGAACCAGATAACCGTGAGCCAGGACCTCTCCAAGACCGCGTACGACCACCTGTGGATGCACTTCACCCGCATGTCGTCCTACGAGAACTCCCCCGTCCCCACCATCGTCCGGGGCGAGGGCACCTACATCTGGGACGACAAGGGCAAGCGCTACCTGGACGGCCTCGCGGGCCTGTTCGTGGTCAACGCCGGTCACGGCCGCAAGGAACTGGCCGAGGTCGCCTACAAGCAGGCGCAGGAACTCGCGTTCTTCCCCATCTGGTCGTACGCGCACCCCAAGGCCGTGGAGCTGGCCGAGCGCCTCGCCCACTACGCCCCGGGCGACCTGAACAAGGTCTTCTTCACCACCGGTGGCGGCGAGGCCGTCGAGACCGCCTGGAAGCTCGCCAAGCAGTACTTCAAGCTGCAGGGCAAGCACACCAAGTACAAGGTCATCTCCCGCGCGGTCGCCTACCACGGCACCCCGCAGGGCGCCCTGTCCATCACCGGCCTGCCGGCCCTCAAGGCCCCCTTCGAGCCGCTGGTCCCCGGCGCGCACAAGGTGCCGAACACCAACATCTACCGCGCCCCGATCTTCGGCGACGACCCGGAGGCCTACGGCCGCTGGTGCGCCGACCAGATCGAGCAGGAGATCCTGTTCGAGGGCGCCGACACCGTCGCCGCCGTCTTCCTGGAGCCGGTGCAGAACGCCGGTGGCTGCTTCCCGCCGCCGCCCGGGTACTTCCAGCGCGTCCGCGAGATCTGCGACGAGTACGACGTGCTCCTCGTCTCCGACGAGACGATCTGCGCCTTCGGCCGTCTCGGCACGATGTTCGCCTGTGACAAGTTCGACTACGTGCCGGACATGATCACCTGCGCCAAGGGCATGACCTCGGGCTACTCCCCGATCGGTGCCTGCATCATCTCGGACCGCCTCGCGGAACCCTTCTACAAGGGCGACAACACCTTCCTGCACGGCTACACCTTCGGCGGACACCCGGTGTCCTCCGCCGTGGCCCTGGCCAACCTCGACATCTTCGACAAGGAAGGCCTGAACCAGCACGTGCTGGACCAGGAGGGCAACTTCTTCAACACCCTGAAGAAGCTGCACGACCTCCCGATCGTCGGCGACGTCCGCGGCAACGGCTTCTTCTACGGCATCGAGCTCGTCAAGGACAAGGTCACCAAGGAGTCCTTCACGGACGAGGAGACCGAGCGCGTGCTCTACGGCTTCCTCTCCAAGGCGCTCTTCGACAACGGCCTGTACTGCCGCGCCGACGACCGTGGCGACCCGGTCATCCAGCTGGCTCCGCCGCTGATCGCGGACCAGGGCACCTTCGACGAGATCGAAGGCATCCTGCGCTCGGTGCTCACGGAGGCCTGGACCAAGCTGTAACCCCGGCGCGATGGTCCGATCACACGGCCCGGATCCTCCGTTCGAGTGAGAACGCGGGGGTCCGGGCCGTGTGCTGTCACCATCCAAGACGTTCATCTCTTTACATCTCAGTGCGGCGCCAGTGACCGAAGGGGCTCCGCTTCGTTCCCCCGGACGGAGGTGTACGCCATGGTGGCTCCATCGGACAATGCCCCACCGGACAATGACGTGCTCTGGGCACGGGCCCTTCACTACTCCCACGACGGTTCCCCCGGACTCATCGGGGTCACCGCCGGAGTGCGCAAGGGCGAGATCCTGGCCGTGACCGGCCCGCGCGGCAGCGGGAAGACCACGCTGCTGCGCTGCCTGACCGGCCGGCTGCTGCCCGAACAGGGCGAGGTCTGGTTCGACGGCGTCCCCGTCCACACACTGGGCCCCGTCGCCCGCGAGCGGCTGCGCCGCGACCGGTTCGCCTGGATCGGACCCGAGCCCCAGCTGCTGCCGGAGCTCAAGGTGTGGGAGAACACCGCCCTGCCCCTGTTGCTCACCGGCGCCACCCACCGCGCCGCCAAGAACGCCGCCTGCGCCTGGCTGGACCGCCTCGACATCGGCGGATTCGCCCGCAAGCGCCCCGGCGCCCTGACCCGCGCCGAATGCCAGCGGGTCGCCCTCGCCCGGGCCCTGGTCGGGGAGCCCGCCGTGCTCTTCGCCGACGAGCCGACCGCCCCGCTGCACCGTGCAGAGCGCGCCCTGCTGCTGCGGACGCTCACCACCGCCGCCCGTTCCCACGGGATCACCGTGGTGCTGGCCACCCACGACGAGGAGACCGCCGGCCAGGCGGACCACAGGCTGGACCTGCTCGACGGCCGCCCGGCCGGGGCCGCCACGGCGGCCGATTCCCCCCGGACCACGGAGGACCAGGCCGCGTGCTCGCTCTCCGCCTAGCCCGCGGCTCCCGCCCCGCGGTCCAGCTGCGCCGCCTGCTCGTCGCCGCCGCCTCGGCCGGTACCGGGTTCCTGCTGCTGTACGTCCTCGCGGAGGCGATGGCCCGGCCCGCCGGATCGCTGCCCCGGCTGCTGTGGGCCCTCGTGCCGCTCGCCGCCACCGTGCAGTTCGCGGTGGCGGTGGCCCGGACCGACCCGGCGACCCGGCCCCGCGAGGGCCTCGACGCCGTCGGGCTGGGCCCCGTCCGGCTCACCCTGGTCGGCGCGGTCTCCACCGCCGTCGCCTGCGCCGTCGGCAGCGCCCTGGCCCTGGCCGTCTTCCTGCACCTGCGGGGCGAACTGACGGGCCTGCCCTTCGACGGCGCGGGGGCCGGGCTGCTCCACGCCGACCAGCCGCTGCCGGTGGCCGGCGCCCTCACCCTGCTGTCCCTGATCCCCCTCACTGCCTCCGCCGCCACCGTCGTCGCCCTGCGCCCCCGCCCCCCGGCGGCCGGACTCAGTCCCCAGTCGGGAGTGCCCTGGGGCGTGGCGCTCGCCGCCAGCGGGCTCGCCGTCGAGGCCTACGCCGGCCCGCGCGGCGCGGCCGTTCCGGCCGGCTGGGTCCTGATCGCGGTCGGGCTGGCCCTCGCCGGGCCCGGCCTGGCCTACGCCTGCGGCACCCTCGTCCAGGCCGTCCGCCCCGGCGCGCTGCGGCTGCTCGCCGGGCGGGCCCTCCAGGAGGAGGCCCCCCGCCTCGGCCGGCCCCTCGGGGTGCTGTGCGCCGTCGGCGCCGCCGCCCTCACCTCCGTGGCCCTGGGCGACCGGGGCGGGTCCCTCACCCCGCTCGGACCGCTGACCGGTCCGGCCGCCGCCCTCGTGGCCCTCTGCGCGGGCGCGACCCTTCTCACATCGGCCGCCGAATCCCGCCACTCCCGCTCCGCCGCCCGGGCGGCCCTCCTGGACCTCGGAACACCGGGAACGGTGCTGCGTACGGCCGTGACCGTGCGGGCCGCCGCACTCCTCGTCGTGTGCCTCCCGCTCAGCTGGGGTGTGGCGCAGCTGACGTCGCTTGCCTTGACCCGCTGAGCGGACCAGCGCCTAGTGTGGGCCGAATGGTCAACGCAGACATCGAGATCGAGACGCTCGCGGAATTCGACCGGGTCGCAGCCCGGGGCTCACTGAGCGGCTACCGCGTCCAGTCGGTCAACCTGCTGGAGCGGACGTTCGCGCTGCTGTCCGCCGACACCTCCGACGCCGTGTTCCTGGGCTGCGCGATGGAGCCCGACGCCTCGGCGAAGGTCCGCGCGGACGGCGCGCTCGTCTTCCCCCCGGTGCCGGACCTGCCCTTCGACCCCTACCGGGGGCGGCTGTACACGGCCGAAGAGCTCTTCGCCGGCCTCGCCGACGGTTACGGGTCCACCGCGGACGCCCAGGCCTACGCCTGGTTCCAGGAGACCAAGGCCGACGGGGACGTCTTCTCCTCGATGCTCCGCTCCGTCCACGACGACGCGGTCTCCGACGCCCTCGACGAGCACCTCGCGGGTGCCCGCGTGGTCGGCGTGATGGGCGGCCACGCCGTGGACCGCGGCGGCCGCGACTACCGGGGCGCCGCCGAACTCGGCCGGGAGCTCGCCCGGTCGGGCATGACCGTGGCCACCGGCGGCGGGCCGGGTGCGATGGAGGCCGCCAACCTCGGCGCCTACCTGGCGCCGGCCCCCGACGGAGCCCTCACCGAGGCGCTCGACATGCTCGCGAAGGCGCCCTCCTTCGCCCCGTCCGTCTCCGACTGGGCGCGCGCCGCCTTCGCCGTACGGGAGCGGTGGCCCGAGGGCGGCGATTCCGTCGGCATCCCGACGTGGTTCTACGGTCACGAGCCGCCGAACCCCTTCGCCGGCCACATCGCCAAGTACTTCGCGAACGCCACCCGCGAGGACGGCCTGCTCGCCCGGGCGACGGCGGGCGTGGTGTTCCTGCCCGGCGCGGCGGGCACGGTGCAGGAGGTCTTCGACAACGCGACGCCCAACTACTACGCCTCGGAGTCCGCGCCGGCCCCGATGATCCTGGTCGGCCGCGCCCACTGGACCGCGCACCTGCCGGTCTGGCCGCTGCTCCGGGCCCTGGCGCACGGCCGCGCGATGGAGTCCCGGGTCGCGCTGGTGGACTCCGTGGACGAGGTCCCGGACGTCCTCGCCTCGATGCGCTGACTTCTCACCCGCTCCCCAGGCAACTTCCGGGGCCGTTCACACGTCTGGTCTAGGTACCGCAAAACCTGCCAGACGTGAACGGAGCCCTCTGTGCTCATAGGCCTGCTGACCGCTGTCGCGGCGTCCATCTGCTACGGCACGGGATCCGTCCTGCAAGCCGTGGGCTCGCGCCGGGCCGCCCGGACCTCCCCGGCCGCCGCCGGGGTGACGGCGCACGGCGGACCGAACCTCACCTCGACCGCGAAGGCGGCGATGACCTGGGAGTTCATCGTCGGCACGATCCTCGACTTCGTCGGGTTCGGGCTGGGTGCGCTGGCCGCCCGGATGCTGCCGCTGTTCCTGTCCCAGACGGTCATCAGCGCGAACCTGGTCATCACCGCTGTGCTGAGCGTCAAGATGCTGGGCATCCGGCTGACCCGCAAGGAGTGGGCCTCCATCGCAGTGGTGTGCGCGGCGCTGGTGCTGCTCGCCACGGCGGCCGGTCACGAGGGCGGCCACCACGCCCCGATGGCCACGCACTGGTGGCTGCTCGCGGTGACCGCGCTGATCATCGTCGGCGGCACGGTGGCCGTGCGCTTCCTCGGCGCCCGGGCGGCGATCCTGGCGGGGCTGCTCTCGGGCCTGGCCTTCGGCGCGCTGGGCGTCGGGGTGCGGATCCTGGACGGCGTCGAGCCCTACGCCCTGGGGACGATGCTCGCCGACCCGGCCCTCTACGCCATCGTGCTGGCCGGCGCGGGGGGCATGTACCTGCACACCGTCGCCCTCCAGATCGGCTCCGTCAACGGTGCGACGGCGGCGCTGGTCGTCGGCGAGACGGTGCTCCCGGGAGCCATCGGCGTGCTCTGGCTCGGCGACGCCTCCCGGCCGGGACTGGCATGGCTGGCCGTACTGGGCTTCGTCCTGGCGGTCACGGGCGCCGTGGCGGTGGCCTGGTACGGCAACCACGAGGGGGCCGGGGAACCGGCGCCGGAGCCCGTCCCCGAGCCCGTGTCCTGACGCGCGGGCCCCGGCAGCGGCCGCGGGTACGGCCGGGGTGCTCTTCGCGCTGCTGCTGGCGGCCTCGATCGTCCTGATCCGCTACGCGCTCCCGTCGGACGCCGCCCACGCCCCCGTGGATCCCGACCGGCGCTGGGCGGTGAGCACGGCGCTGGAGATCGTCCCGTTCGCGGGGATCTTCTTCCTCTGGTTCATGGGCGCCCTGCGCGCCCACACCGGGGACGCCGAGGACCGGTTCGTCGCCACCGTCTTCCTGGGCAGCGGCTTCGTCTTCGCGGCCACCCTGTTCGTCGCCGCGGCCGCGGCGGGCACCGTCCTCCAGGAGAGCCCGACGCCGTCCGGCTTCGGCCGCTCCTTCGCCTACACGGTGCTGACGACGTACGGGATGCGGATGGCGGCCGTGTTCGTCTTCGCGACCTCGACCATCGGCAGGCGGCTCGGCGTCTTCCCGCGGCCGCTCGTCCTGCTGGGCTTCGCGGCCGGCCTGCTCCTGCTGCTGGTGAGCTCCTCCCTGCCCTGGTCCGAGCTGCTCTTCCCGGTCTGGGCGCTGGCCGTCAGCGGGTACATCCTGCGCGTGAGCAGGCACTAGATGATCAATTCCAAGGGGTCGTTGGACGGTCGTAGGCAGTTTCGCTTCGGCGGATCGGTCTGCGAGAGTTTGGCCATGAGTGACGTTGTTATCCGTCGGGCCGAGTCCGATGACGCGGCCGCGCTGGCAGCCATGCGCTGGCGGTTCAAGGTGGAGGACGGCGGAGATGAAGTCCCGCAGAACGAAGAGGAGTTCACCGCCGAGTGCGAGCAGTGGCTGCGTTCCCGGATGGTCGGGCCGTGGCGTGCCTGGGTTGCGGAAGTGGGCGGTCGGCCCTGTGGTCACGTGTTCGTGTGTCTTGTGGAGAAGGTCCCCAGTCCCTACCCGGGTTCCGACGCCCTGGGTTACGTGACGAACTTCTACGTCGCCCCTGAACAGCGCAATCGCGGTCTGGGCAGGGCCCTTCTCGACGAGGCCACCGGCTATGCGCGCGTTCGCGGCCTGGATACGTTGATCGTGTGGCCGTCTGAGCGCAGTGCGCCGCTGTACCGGCGCTGCGGATTCGACGGACCGGACGAGCTCCTCGAACAGCCTGTCGCGCCCAGCTGAGCGAAGTTCTCGCACTGACTGCGCGGACGATGCGAGGGCGCCCAAGGTCAGTCTGTGACGAACGACCTGGACACCCTCGCGACCGCACTCTATGTGAAGACCGACGACCTGCTGAAGGACTCGCCGCAATTCGCCCCGCAGCGTCCGGCCATGGGCATCGTGCCGCAGCTCAGCGACGCCGAGCTGGTAACGCTGGCGATGATGCAGGCGATGCTCGGTTTCGCCTCCGAGGCCCGCTGGCTGCGCCACGCCGGCGCCCACCCGCGCCACCTCTTTCCGTACCTGCCCCAGCAGCCCGGCTACAACAAACGGCTGCGCAAGGCCGCCGAACTGATCCGCAGGGTCACCTGGGCACTGGCCCGCGACACCACGCTGTGGAGCGACGACGTGTGGGTGGCGGACTCCACGCCCGTCGAGTGCGGGCGCTCCCGAGAGACCGTCAAACGCTCCGACCTGGCCGGATAGGCCCAGTACGGCTACTGCGCCAGCCACTCGCGCTACTTCTGGGGACTGCGGCTGCATCTGGTCTGCACCCTTCACGGCCTGCCGATCGCGTTCGCACTCACCGGGGCCAAGGCAGACGAGCGCGAGACCCTGCTCGACCTTCTCGCCGTCGAACCCCGTCTCACCGCCGAACACCCGGGACAGACACTGATCGGAGACAAGAACTACTTCGGCCGAGAGTTCGAACAGCAGCTCGCCGACCTGGACATCCGCCTCCTGCGGCCAGCCCGCAAGGGCGAGCCACAGCGAGCCGGATCACAGCTGTTCAAGCCACTGCGCCAGGTCATCGAGTCGGTCAACGAGACCTTCAAGGGCCAGCTCGACCTCGAACGACACCGAGGCCGCACCCCCAATGGTGTAACCGTCCGAGTCCTGCAACGCATCCTCGCGCTCACCGCCGCGATCTGGCACAACGACCGCACCGGCCAGCCGACCATGCGCACGCTCACTGCCTACGACCACTAAGCCCCTTGGAATTGATCATCTAGTCATCCCGGCAGGCGACCCGGGGGCGGTACGTGCATTCTGGAGGTCGGGGGTGACGGGGGTGATCGGGCCACGGAAAGGCTGATGCCTCATGAGGCTTGTCGTCGACCTCAACCGCTGCCAGGGATACGCCCAGTGCGCGTTCCTCGCTCCTGAGGTGTTCGCGATGCACGGTGAGGAATCCCTGCTCTACGATCCGAACCCGGTCGCGGACGGGGAAGCGGACGGAGAGCTGCGCGGGAACGTCACCCGGGCGGTGGCCGCCTGCCCGGTGCGGGCGATCCTGCTGGAGCTGGCGGACGGCCCTGCCGGGGACGGACCCGGAGGCGCGTCATGACCGCCGACGGCAGCCTGGAGCGGCTCAAGCGCGAGGGGCGCATCGTCGTCGTCGGCGCTTCGCTGGCGGGCCTGCGGGCCGCCGAGACCATGCGGGAGAAGGGTTTCACCGGCTCCCTCACGATGATCGGCGACGAACCGTACGAGCCCTACGACCGGCCCCCGCTGTCCAAGCAGGTGCTGCTGGGCCGGGCCGGCCCGGAGCGCACCGCGCTCCCCCGCCGCCGGGACATCGGGGCCGAGTGGCGTCTCGGCGTCCCCGCGACCGGCCTGGACATGGCGGCCCGCCGGGTCCGCCTCGGCGACGGGAACGAGGTGGAGTACGACCGGCTCCTGATCGCCACCGGCGTGCGGGCCCGGCCCTGGCCCCAGGCGGACGAGGCCGCGCTCGACGGGGTCTTCGTACTGCGCACCCGTGACGACGCGGCCGCCCTGGAGCAGAAGCTCGCCGCCGGACCGCGCCGGGTGCTGGTGATCGGTGCCGGGTTCACCGGCTCCGAGATCGCCTCCGCCTGCCGGGAACGCGGGCTGCCCGTCACGGTCGCCGAACGGGGCGCCGCACCGCTGGTCGGCGCACTGGGCGGGGTGATCGGCGAGGTGGCTGCCGAGATGCAGCGCGAGCACGGGGTGGACCTGCGCACCGGGATCATGGTGACGGGGCTGGAGGGCGACTCCACCGGGCGGGTCCGCGCGGCGCACCTGTCCGACGGCACCACCCTGGAGGCGGACGTGGTGGTCGTCTCCCTCGGGGCCATGCGCAACACCGAGTGGCTGGCCGGGTCCGGGCTGGGCGCGGGCCCCCGCGGCATCGCGTGCGACGCGGGCTGCCGGGCCTTCGACATCCGGGGCATCGTCACCGACGACATCTACGTGGCGGGTGACGTGGCACGTTCCCCGCACGCCCTGTTCGGGTACCAGTTCCTGTCCCTGGAGCACTGGGGCAACGCGGTCGCGCAGGCGGAGACGGCCGCGCACAACATGCTCAGCGAGAGCGCGGACCGCCGCCCCCACCTGTGGGTGCCGGCGTTCTGGTCCTCCCAGTTCGGCGTGAACATCAAGTCGGTCGGGGTGCCCTCCATGGGCACGGAGATCCTGATCACCCAGGGCTCGCGCGGCGAGCGCCGGTTCACGGGCGTGTACGGGTACCAGGGCCGCGTGATCGGCGCCGTCACCTTCGACCAGTCGCGGTGGCTGCAGTTCTACGAGCGGCTCATCGAGGAGACCGCGCCCTTCCCGCCGCCGTTCACCACCGTGGACCGCAGGCCGGAGGGCAACCGGCCGGTGCCCGCGGACTTCCCCGACCCGTCGGTGCCCACGCACGGCCCGACCATCACCCTCAGCGGCTATTCGCCGGCCGACCGGCGGATGACGTTCACCCCCGCGCACCACTGACCCGGACGCGCCCTCCCCGGAGGAGCGCGAGGAGCACGAGGACCCCTCATGACCCAAGACATCCTGCGTCAGATCCTGGACTACTCCAACCGGGCCGACCCGTACCCGCTCTACAAGGAGCTCCGCCGCACGCCGGTCCACCACGACGGCAGCGGCCCGTTCGTCGTCAGCACCTACTACGAGATCCAGGCCCTGCTGCACGATCCACGGATCAGCTCCGACGCCCGCAACCTGGCGTCGGCGGCCGCCGACCCGCTGGCCGAGCCGGGCGAGCAGGAGGAGACGGTCCTGCCGCCGTCCTTCCTGAAGCTCGACCCGCCCGAGCACGACCGGCTCCGCCGCATGGCCAACCGGCCCTTCGGCCCGCCGCACTCCCCGCACCGCGTCCACGACATGCGGGGCGACCTGCACGACATCGTCAAGGGCCTGATCGACAAGATCGCGGAGAACGGCAACGCCGAACGGATCGACCTGGTCGAGGAGTTCTCCTACCCCTTCCCGGTGACCGTGATCTGCCGGCTGCTGGGCGTGCCGCCGCAGGACGAGGCGCGCTTCCACGTCTGGGCGGACACCCTCGCGGCGAGTCTGGACCCCGACCCGGACGCGGACCCCAAGGAACGCGAGAGGCGTACGCACGACTCCCGCATGGAACTCGGCATGTACCTGTCCGGGCTGATCGAGGAGCGGCGCAAGAACCCGACCGGCGACATGCTCTCCGAGCTGGCCACCGGGAACGGCCCGGACGGCACCATGACGACGATGGAGGTGCTGAGCACCGCGGCGCTGCTGCTGATCGCCGGTCACGAGACCACCGTCAACCTCATCACCAACGGGATGCTCACGCTGCTGCGCCACCCGGAGGTCCTCGACCGGCTGCGCTCCGATCCTGAGCTCTCCGTCAACCTCGTGGAGGAACTGCTGCGCTACGAGCCCCCGGTGCAGCTGGTCCCCCAGCGCAGCACCCTCGCCGACATCGAGGTGGCGGGCGTGTCCATCCCCAAGGGCGCCTCGCTGTGGCTGGTCCTGGCCGCCGGGAACCGTGACCCCTTGCGGTTCGAGGACCCGGACCGATTCGACCCGGACCGCGAGGACATCCAGCACCTGGGCCTGGGCAGCGGCATCCACAGCTGCTTCGGGGCACCGCTGGCCCGGCAGGAGGGCCAGCTGGCCCTGAGCGAGCTGGCCCGCAGGCTGGAGAACCCCCGGCTGCTGGCCGACCCGCCCCCGTACCGCCAGAACGCGGTGCTGCGCGGCCCCCGCCACCTGCCGATCGCGGTGGACGGCATCCGGCCCTGAGGGCACTGAGGAATCAGAGGGATCAAAGGGATCAAAGGGACCAGAGGGCGCCGAGGGATCAGAGCGCCGGGCGGGCCCTGCGGGCCACGGCCCTCAGGGGCCGCCCTCCAGGACGACGACCTCGGACGGGGTGAAGGTCACCCGGACCCGGTCTCCCACGGCCGGAGCCCCCGCGAGGCCGCACTCGGCCTCCAGCACCGGCCCCTCCTCGGGCCTCAGCAGCAGGGCCACATGGGTGCCCCGGAAGGTGCGCGAGGCCACCTCGCAGCTCAGGCCGTCCGCCCCCAGACGTACGCCGACGGGCCGGATCAGCAGCCGCCGCTCGCCCTCCGGCGCCCCGGCCGGGACCGGGACCTTCCCCCACGGGGTCGTGGCCGCGCCCCCGGAGACCGTGGCCGGGACCACGTTCTCGAAGCCGAGGAAGCGCGCCACGAACTCGGACGCCGGCCGCTCCCAGACCTCCAGCGGGGTCCCGGCCTGCGCGATGCGCCCGTCCCGCATGACCACGACCCGGTCGGCCAGCGCGAAGGCCTCGCCCTGGTCGTGGGTGACGGCGAGCACGGTGGTGCCGAGGCGGGAGAACAGGGAGCGCAGTTCCACGACGAGCCGTTCCCGCAGCCCCCGGTCGAGCTGGCCCAGCGGCTCGTCCAGCATCAGCAGCCGCGGTGCGGGGGCGAGGGCCCGGGCCAGGGCCACCCGCTGCTGCTCACCGCCCGACAGCGAGGCCACCGCCCGGCGCTCGGCGCCCGGAAGGCCGACCAGCTCCAGCAGTTCCGCGACCCGGGCGGCCGAGGACCCGCCGGAGGCGCCCCGCATCCGCAGTCCGAAGGCGACGTTCCCGCCGACGTCCCGGTGCGGGAACAGCTGGTGGTCCTGGAACATGAGACCGACCCCGCGCCGGTGCACCGGGACCGCCGCCTGGTCCGCGTCACCGAGCAGCACCCGCCCGCCGGACACGGGCTGCAGCCCGGCGACCACCCGCAGCAGGGTGGACTTGCCGCTGCCGCTCGGCCCCAGCACACAGACGATCTCGTGCTCGGCGACCTCCAGGTCCACCGCGTCCACGACGGCCCGGTCGCCGAAGCGGACCGATACGCCGTCGAGCCGGAGCAGGGTCATCAGAACTCTCCCGAGGTCGTGGCGGGTCGCAGCCGTTCCAGCAACAGCAGGGACACCGCGCACACCAGCATCAAAATCGTGCTCAGGGCCATCGCCTGCCCGTAGTTCATCTCCCCGGCCCGCCCGAGCAGCCGGGCCACCGCCACAGGCAGCGTCGGGTGGTCCGGCCGTGCGATGAACACCGTCGCCCCGAACTCCCCGAGCGAGACGGCGAAGGCGAAGCCCGCCGCGATCAGCAGCGCCCGCCGCACCAGCGGCAGGTCCACCTCACGCCAGGCCCGCAGCGGCGACGCCCCGAGCACGGCCGCCGCCTCCCGCAGCCGGCCGTCCACGGCCCGCAGCACGGGCAGCATGGTCCGTACGACGAACGGCACGCCGACCAGCGCCTGCGCCAGGGGCACCAGGATCCACGAGGTCCGCAGGTCCAGCGGCGGCTCGTCCAGCGTGATCAGGAAGCCGAAGCCCACCGTCACGGCGGACACGCCGAGGGGGAGCATCAGCAGCGCGTCGAAGCCCCGCACGAACGACCCGCCGCGACGGGTCAGCGCCGCGGCCGCGAGCCCTCCGACGAACAGGGCGATGGCGGTGGCGGCCAGCGCGTACTGCAGGGAGTTCCAGATGGCCTCCAGCGGCGGCACCAGAAACGTTCCGCCCCCGGCGCCCGCGTCCTGCAGCGCCCGGTAGAAGCCCAGCCCGTACCCGCCGGGCGCGTCGAAGGACCGCTCCACCAGCACGGCCAGCGGGGCCACGATCAGCAGTGCCACGGTCAGCAGCACCCCGCCGAGGAGGCTCCGCTGGGCCCAGCCGCGCGGGCGGTGCGCGGTGTGCGCGGGGTCCACGAGCCGCAGCGCGGTCTCGCGACGGCGCACGGTCCGGGCGTGCACGGCGAGGATCAGGCCGACGGCGGCGAACTGGACCATCGTCAGCACCGCGGCCGTCGGCAGGTCCAGGAGCTGCGCGGTCTGCCGGTAGACCTCCACCTCCAGCGTGGAGTACGCGGGGCCGCCCAGGATCTGCACGACGCCGAAGGAGGTGAAGGTGAACAGGAACACCATCAGCGAGGCCGCTGCCACCGCCGGACCCAGCGCGGGCAGCGTCACCCGTCGCCAGGCGGCGAACCGCCCGGCGCCCAGGACCCGGGCGGCCTCCTCCTGGCGCGGGTCCAGCTGGGCCCACAGCCCGCCGACGGTCCGGACCACGACGGCGTAGTTGAAGAAGACGTGGGCGAGCAGGATCGCCCAGACGGTGGTGTCCAGCCGGACGCCCCACAGTTCGTCGAGCAGTCCGCCCCGCCCCACCAGGGCCAGGAAGGCCGATCCGACCACCACGGTCGGCAGCACGAACGGCACGGTGACCAGGGCCCGCAACGGTTGTTTGCCGGGGAAGTCGAAGCGCGCGAAGACGTACGCGCCGGGAAGGGCGATCAGCAGGGTGAGGACGGTGGAGGCGAAGGCCTGCCACGTGGTGAACCAGAGGACGTCCACGATGTCGGGCTGTGCCAGGACCTCGCCGACGCGCCCGAACTGCCAGCCCTCGTCCGTCTTGAGCCCCCGCCCCACGATCGCGGCGACGGGATAGGCGAAGAACAGCCCGAAGAAGGCGAGCGGCACCGCCATCAGGGCGAACCTGACGGCGGTGGCGCGCCCGCCTGCCTTCGGGGAGGCGTCCCGCACTACTTCACGACGAGCGAGGACCATGCCTTGACCCACTGGTCACGGTTCTTGGCGATGGCGTCGGGGGCGACCGTTTCCGGCTTCTCGACGACCACGCCGTGCTTCGTGAACACCTCCGGCAGCTTCGCGTCCTTGACCACCGGGTTCACGAACATCTGGAGCGGCATGTCCTCCTGGAACTTCTTGCTCACCAGGAAGTCGATGAGCGCCTTGCCGCCCTCCTCGTTCTTCGCGCCCTTGAGCAGGCCCGCGAACTCGACCTGGCGGAAGCAGGTGCCGGTGGCCACGCCCGTGGGGGCCTCGGTCGGCTGCGGCTCGCCGTAGAGGACCTCGACCGGCGGGCTGGAGGCGTAGGAGACGACCAGCGGACGGTCGCCCTTGGCCTTCTTGCCGCCCGCGGAGCCGGAGAAGCGCTCGTTGTAGGCCTGCTCCCAGCCGTCGACGACCTCGACGCCGTTGGCCTTGAGCTTGCTCCAGTAGTCCTTCCAGCCGTCCTCGCCGTACTTGCCGACGGAGGCGAGCAGGAAGCCGAGGCCGGGCGAGGAGGTCGCGGCGTTCTCGGTGACCAGCAGGTTCTTGTACTCCGGCTTGGTCAGGTCGTCCAGCGTCTGCGGCGGGGCGATCTTCTTGTCGGCGAAGTAGGCCTTGTCGTAGTTGACGCAGATGTCGCCGGAGTCGACCGGGGTGACACGGTGCTGCTGGTCGAGCACGAACTCCGGCTTGACCTGGTCCAGGCCCTTGGCCTGGTACGGGGTGAAGATCCCGTTGTCGAGGGCGCGCGAGAGGAGCGTGTTGTCGACGCCGAAGAAGACGTCGCCGCGCGGGGAGCCCTTGGTGAGGATCTCCTGGTTCAGGGCGGCGCCGGCGTCGCCGGACTTCAGGACCTTGACGGTGTAGCCGCTCTGCTGCTCGAACTCCTTGAGGACCGTGTCGGTCACGTTGAAGGAGTCGTGGGAGACCAGGGTGATCGTCTTGGACTTCGGGGCGTCGCTCGCGCCCGCCGGCTTGTCCTTGGCGTCGCCGCCGCCGCAGGCGCTGAGCGTGCCGACGCCCAGCGCGGCCACGAGCGCGGCGCCCGCGATCTTCTTGGTGGTGCTCACTGGTGAATTCCTCCTGGGATGTCCAGGAGAAGACGCGGCCCTGCCCGGCGCTCTGTGGGAGCGGACGCCGGGCAGGGCGCAACAGCTTGAGTGATGACCGAACTTCCTACCCCGAATGACCGGGGCGAGGTTCAGAGGGTCTGCGGATGACGGTTACCGCACTCTCAGCGCTGTGGCGCTCCCCTGTCGGAATGATGAAGTTGTCCGGCCACAGGGTACCCCGTGGCCGATTACGGGCGGTCGCGGCCGGAATCTAGCGCTCGGAGGCGGCCAGCTGGCCGCACGCGCCGTCAATCTCCTGGCCACGGGTGTCGCGTACGGTCACGGGCACGCCGTGCCGGGCGATGGCCTCCACGAAGGCCTTCTCGTCCTCGGGACGCGAGGCGGTCCACTTCGAGCCCGGGGTCGGGTTCAGCGGGATCAGGTTGACGTGCACGCGCTTGCCCTTGAGCAGGCGGCCGAGGAGGTCACCGCGCCAGGCCTGGTCGTTGATGTCGCGGATCAGCGCGTACTCGATGGAGATGCGCCGGCCGGACTTCTCGGCGTACTCCCAGGCCGCGTCGAGCACCTCGCGGACCTTCCAGCGGGTGTTCACCGGGACCAGGGTGTCGCGCAGCTCGTCGTCCGGCGCGTGCAGCGAGACGGCGAGGCGGCACTTGAAGCCCTCGTCGGCGAAGCGCAGCATGGCCGGGACCAGGCCGACGGTGGAGACGGTGATGCCGCGCTGCGACAGGCCCAGGCCGTCGGGCTCCGGGTCGGTGAGGCGGCGGATGGCGCCGACGACCCGCTTGTAGTTGGCCAGCGGCTCGCCCATGCCCATGAAGACGATGTTGGAGAGCCGGGCCGGGCCGCCGGGGACCTCGCCGTCGCGCAGCGCGCGCATGCCGTCGACGATCTGGTGCACGATCTCGGCGGTGGACAGGTTGCGGTCCAGGCCCGCCTGGCCGGTGGCGCAGAACGGGCAGTTCATGCCGCAGCCGGCCTGCGAGGAGATGCACATGGTGACCCGGTCGGGGTAGCGCATCAGCACGGACTCGACGAGCGTGCCGTCGTGCAGCTTCCACAGGGTCTTGCGGGTGGTGTCGTCGTCGCAGCTGATGTGCCGGACGACGTTCATCAGCTCCGGCAGCAGCTCCTGCTGGAGCTTCTCGCGCGACGCGGCGGGGATGTCGGTCCACTCGGCCGGGTCGTGCGCGTACCGGGCGAAGTAGTGCTGGGAGAGCTGCTTGGCCCGGAACGGCTTCTCACCGATCGCGGCCACGGCCTCCCGGCGCTCGGCCGGGGTCAGGTCGGCGAGGTGCCGGGGCGGCTTCTTGGCCCCACGAGGGGCGACGAAGGTGAGCTCTCCCGGAACGGGGCGGGCCATGGCGGGTACTCCTTGTAAGACGAAAGGCGCGCCGCAGAAGCAGCGCGCCCTCCAAGAGTAACCGCCCGGCGTATCGCCCGGCTTTTCCGCAGGTCAGCCCGTACCCACGAAGGCCGCCAGCAGCAGCCAGACCACCGGAGCGGTCGGCAGCAGCGAGTCGAGCCGGTCCATGATGCCGCCGTGCCCCGGGAGCAGGGTGCCCATGTCCTTGATGCCGAGGTCCCGCTTGATCATCGACTCGCCCAGGTCACCCAGGGTGGCGCTGACCGCGACCGCCAGGCCCAGCAGCAGGCCCTGCCACCAGGAGCCCCCGTCGATCAGGAACTCCATGCACAGCGCGCCGGCCGCCATCGCGAAGGCCACCGCCCCGAAGAGTCCCTCGCGGGTCTTGCCGGGGCTGATGCGCGGGGCGAGCTTGGTCTTGCCGAAGCGCCAGCCGACCGCGTAGGCCCCCGTGTCGCTGACCACCGTCAGGACCAGGAAGGTCACCACCCGCTGGGGGCCGTCATCGGCTGTGAGCAGCATCGCGACGAACGTGGCCAGGAAGGGCACGTAGAACGCCGCGAAGACGCCCGCCGTCACGTCCTTGAGGTAGTCCTCGGGCGCTTCGGTCATCCGCCAGACGAGCACGGCCAGCGCCGTGAGCGCCATGGCCACCCAGGCGCCCTCGGCCCCCCGGACGTATCCGGCGATCACCATGGCCGCGCCGCCGACCGCGAGCGGGACGAGCGGGGCCTTGATGCCCTTCTTCTCCTGGAGCCGGGAGGTGAGCTCCCACAGGCCGACGACGACGGCGACGACGATCACACCGACGAAGACGGCCTTGACGATGAACAGCGAAGCGAAGATCACCGCGCCGAGGCCGACGCCGACCCCTATGGCGGCACGCAGATCCCGCCCCGCGCGCTTCTTCTGCGGCGGCGGGGAGGCGTCCTGCGGTACCTGCGAAGGCGGAGGCGGGGGGCTGGGCATGGGCTCCTGCGGCGGCGTCTCGGTGCGGAACGGGGGGCCGCCGAAGGCGGCGGCCCCCCGATCGCGTGCTTCCCGGTCGTCGAAATCACGGCCGGCGGCATCGGGCACGATGGACATGGGCCGAGTCTGAGGGCCCACCAGCGCATCGTATGCGGGACCCGCCGCCACCGGCTCGGCGGCCCAGGGAGAGTCGTTCATCAGACCTCGAGCAGCTCGGATTCCTTGTGCTTGAGCAGCTCGTCCACCTGCGCGACGTACTTCGCGGTGGTGTCGTCGAGCTCCTTCTCCGCGCGGCGCACCTCGTCCTCGCCGGCTTCCTTGTCCTTGACGAGCTTGTCGAGGGCGTCCTTGGCCTTGCGGCGCACGGAACGGATGGAGACCTTGGAGTCCTCGGCCTTGGTGCGCGCGACCTTGATGTACTCCTTGCGGCGCTCACCGGTGAGCTCCGGGAAGGTCACCCGGATGATGCGGCCGTCGTTGCTCGGGTTGACACCGAGGTCGGAGTCGCGGATCGCCTGCTCGATGTTGCGCAGCGCCGACGCGTCGAACGGCGTCACGATCGCCATGCGCGGCTCGGGAACCGCGAAGGAGGCGAGCTGGTTGATGGGCGTGATGGCGCCGTAGTAGTCCGCCACGATCTTGTTGAACATCGCCGGGTGCGCACGGCCCGTGCGAATCGCGGCGAAGTCTTCCTTGGCGACGACGACGGCCTTCTCCATCTTCTCCTCGGCCTCGAGGAGGATTTCTTCGATCACCACGTGCTCCTGCATGTCAGATTTGGATGGTTCAGGCGGGCGGGGCGGTACGAGCCGCCCGGACCGGGCCCGGCCGAAGCCGGGCCGCGGTGGGGCTCAGGCCCGGGTGCCCTGGTCGCTCACGAGCGTGCCGATCTTCTCACCCTTGACGGCGCGGGCGATATTGCCCTCGGCGAGGAGTTCGAAGACCAGGATCGGAAGCGTGTTGTCGCGGCACAGCGTGATGGCCGTGGCGTCGGCGACCTTGAGGTCCCGGGACAGCACCTCGCTGTACTCCAGCGCGTCGAACTTCACCGCGTCCGGGTTGGTCTTCGGGTCGGAGTCGTAGACCCCGTCGACACCGTTCTTGCCCATGAGGAGGGCTTCGGCGTCGATCTCCAGGGCACGCTGGGCGGCCGTGGTGTCGGTGGAGAAGTACGGCATGCCCATGCCGGCGCCGAAGATCACGACGCGGCCCTTCTCCAGGTGCCGGACGGCGCGCAGCGGGATGTACGGCTCCGCGACCTGGCCCATGGTGATGGCGGTCTGGACACGGCTGTCGATGCCTTCCTTCTCCAGGAAGTCCTGGAGGGCGAGGCAGTTCATGACGGTGCCGAGCATGCCCATGTAGTCGGACCGGGCCCGGTCCATACCGCGCTGCTGCAGCTCGGCGCCGCGGAAGAAGTTGCCGCCGCCGATGACGATCGCGATCTCGGCGCCGTCTCGGACCACGGCCGCGATCTCGCGGGCGATGGCGTGCACGACGTCAGGGTCGACACCCAGCCCGCCGCCGCCTGAGAAGGCTTCGCCGGAGAGCTTCAGCATGAAGCGGCGACCCTTCTTCTCGTGGTCGCTCTTGTCGTCGGAAGCGGTGTGGGTGTCCACGCCCTGATTCATGGAGATCTCCTCGTGCACATACGAAGAAGGCCATTGCCGGTGGGTCCTTGCGGTTCCCTCTACGGCAATGGCCTCCTCGTCAGATCTGCGGTCGCCTCGCGCGAGCGCGGACGACTGCTTCAGACCCTACCGGGGTCCGGTGTCCGTCGCGTACGGACGGACTCAGATGCCGACCTTGATGCGGGTGAAGCGCTTCAGGGTGACACCGGCCTCGTCCAGAACCTTCTGGACGGACTTCTTGTTGTCCAGGGCGTACGGCTGGCCGAGCAGCGTGGCGTCCTTGAAGAAACCGTTGACGCGACCCTCGACGATCTTGGCGATCGCGGCCTCGGGCTTGCCCTCGGCGCGGGTGGTCTCCTCGGCGACGCGGCGCTCGGACTCGACGATCTCGGCCGGGACGTCCTCGGCGGTCAGGTACTTCGGCGCGAACGCGGCGATGTGCTGGGCGATGCCCTTGGCCAGGTCGGCGTCGGCCTTGTCCAGCTCGACCAGGACACCGATCTGCGGGGGCAGGTCGGGCATGGTGCGGTGCATGTAGGAGGCCACGAAGGCACCCTCGTACGCCGCGAAGCGGTCGAGGACGATCTTCTCGCCGAGGTTGGCGTTGGCCTCGTCCACGAACGCCTGGACGGTCTTGCCGGCCTCGATCTCGGACGCCAGCAGCGCCTCGATGTCCGCCGGGGAGGTGGCGGCCACGTGGGCGGCGAGCTGGTCGGCGACGGCCAGGAACTTCGGGCTCTTCGCGACGAAGTCGGTCTCGCACTTGAGCTCGACGAGGACACCGGAGGTGCCGTCGGCGGCGATCAGGGAGGTGACGGCACCGTTCTCGGCGGAACGGCCCTCGCGCTTGGCGACACCCTTCAGGCCCTTGACGCGCAGGATCTCGTTGGCCTTGGTGACGTCACCGTCGGCCTCGACGAGCGCGTTCTTGC
The DNA here is from genome assembly GCF_052114405.1 of Streptomyces sp. M-16. Taxonomy (NCBI): domain Bacteria; kingdom Bacillati; phylum Actinomycetota; class Actinomycetes; order Kitasatosporales; family Streptomycetaceae; genus Streptomyces; species Streptomyces sp. M-16. The sequence goes on from NZ_JBFRER010000004.1 coordinate 98,070, forward strand.
AGTCCAGCATGCCGGCGCCGGTGAGCTCGCGGAGCTTCTTGACGTCAGCGGCGGTGTAGTTCGCCATGAGTCTGTGATTCTCTCTCGAAGTCGTAGATCTACGGGTGAACGGCGGAGGCGCCGCGCTCGTGGCGCGGCTCCCCCGCCGTCATCGTCCGTGCTGCGAGTGCCCGGCGGATGAACGCCGGGCCCACTCAGTGGGTCAGGCCTGCTCGGCGTCGGCGGCCGGAGCCTCGACAGCGTCGGCGGCCGGAGCCTCGACGGCCTCGGCGGCCGGGGCCTCGACGGCGGCGTCGGCCGCGGGGGCCTCGGCGTCGTCGGCCTTCTTCTCACCCTCGAGCAGGTCGCGCTCCCACTCGGCGAGCGGCTCGGCGGCGGCCTTCTCGCCCGGCTTCGAGTCACCGGTCGCAGCGCCGGAGCGGGCGATGAGGCCCTCGGCGACGGCGTCGGCGATCACGCGGGTGAGCAGGGTGACGGAGCGGATCGCGTCGTCGTTGCCCGGGATCTTGTAGTCGACCTCGTCGGGGTCGCAGTTGGTGTCGAGGATCGCGACCACGGGGATGTGCAGCTTGCGCGCCTCACCGACCGCGATGTGCTCCTTCTTGGTGTCGACGATCCAGACGGCGCTGGGAACCTTCGACATCTCGCGGATACCACCGAGGGTCTTCTCCAGCTTGGTCTTCTCGCGGGAGAGGACCAGGAGCTCCTTCTTGGTGAGACCCGAGGCGGCGACGTCCTCGAAGTCGATCGCCTCAAGCTCCTTCAGACGCTGGAGGCGCTTGTAGACGGTGGAGAAGTTGGTGAGCATGCCACCGAGCCAACGCTGGTTGACGTACGGCATGCCGACGCGCGTCGCCTGCTCGGCGATGGCCTCCTGCGCCTGCTTCTTCGTACCGACGAACATGATGGAGCCACCGTGCGCGACGGTCTCCTTCACGAACTCGTAGGCGCGGTCGATGTACGACAGCGACTGGAGCAGGTCGATGATGTAGATGCCGTTGCGCTCGGTGAAGATGAAGCGCTTCATCTTCGGGTTCCAGCGACGGGTCTGGTGACCGAAGTGGACGCCGCTTTCCAGCAGCTCCCGCATCGTTACGACGGCCATGGCCATCTCCTTGTTTTCTCGGTTTGGTTCCTGACGCCCCGCCGCGCCCTGCCCCGAAGAGGGACCGAGAGACGCTGTTCACCAGGCCGGATCCGGCCGATGCTGGGGCGTGCGAAGTCGACCCGGTGACCCGGATCGCCACAAGAAGTGTACGGGACCCGGCGGTATGCCGGGTGACGCCGTTGTCCACACCCTTTCGGCCATCCACAGGCACGGCCGCCCGCGGCCGTGCGCGCGGGAGCCTGGGGGCATGACGACACTGCTGCTCACCCTGCTGCTGGCGCTGGCCCCCGCCCTGCCCCGGACCCTCGTCCCGAACCCCGTCCCGGCGGTGCGGCCACTGCCCCCGCCGCTGTCCGTGGCGCGCTGGTGGGATCCGCCGCCGACGCCCTACGCGGCCGGCCACCGCGGGGTGGACCTGGCCGCTCCGGTGGGGGCGCGGGTACGGGCCGTCGGACCGGGGCGGGTGCACTACGCCGGGCAGGTCGCGGGCCGCGGGGTGCTCTCGCTCACCCTCCCCGGGGGCCGGCGCACGACCTACGAGCCGGTGCGGCCGCTGGTCGCGGAGGGGGAGGAGGTCGCGGCGGGGCAGGAGGTCGCGGTCCTCACGGCGGGCTCGCACTGCCCGGGCCCGTGCCTGCACTGGGGCCTGCTGACCGGCGAGAACACCTACCTCGACCCGCTGACCCTGCTCCCCCGCCCCATGCCCCGCCTCCTGCCGACGGCCTGGCCCTCGTAGGGCGCCGCGGGCCAGGCAAGATCCGGAAGAGACGGCCTAGCCGCGCACGCCCCGCAGGGCCATGGCGACGGCGGCCTCGGTCACCACCCCGGGCTCCTCGGCCGCGCCGAGCTCGATCCGGCGCACCGCGGCGTCCACGACGCCCTGCAGCAGCATCGCGGCCAGCCGCGGCTCCGTGTGGCCCAGGGCCCCGAGGGCCTCGACGACCATCGCGACCAGGCCGCCGTGCGCGGCGCGGATCTTCTCCCGCGCGCCCGCGTCCAGCTCGCTGGCGGAAATCGCCACCACCGCCCGGTGCCGGCGGTCCCCCACCAGCCCGAGCTGGCTGCGCACGTACGCCTCGATCTTCGCCTCGGGCGTCTGCGCCGCCTCCATGGCGGCCTCGATCTCGGCGGCCCACACGGGGAAGTCCACCGCGCACAGCTCTTCGACCACGGCCGCGCGCGACCGGAAGTACTCGTACACGGACGACCGGGCGAGCCCGGTCCGCTCCGCGAGGGCGGGGAAGGTCAGGGCTTCCGTCCCGCCTTCGGACAGCAGGGAGCGCGCCGCGTCCAACAGGGCGCCGCGCTGCATCGACCGGTGCTCGGCCACGGAGGCCGCTCGAATCCTGGGCACGTCACCACTGTACGGAGGGTGTGCAAGGCCGGTTCCGGGTCAGCGGCCGACGTCGGCGAGCTTGGCCCTCAGCTGGAGCACGGACTTGGTGTGGATCTGGCTGACGCGGCTCTCGGTCACGCCCAGCACGTTGCCGATCTCGGCGAGGGTGAGGCCCTCGTAGTAGTAGAGGGTCACGACCGTCTTCTCCCGCTCGGGGAGCGTGTTGATGGCCCGTGCGAGCAGTCGGCGCAGTTCCCGGTCCTCGGCCACCTCGACCGGGTCGTCGGCGGCGTGGTCCTCCAGGGTGTCCATCAGGGAGAGCCGGTCGCCGCCCTCCCCGCCGGCGTGCAGCAGCTCTTCGAGGGCGACCACGTTGGCCAGGGACAACTGGCTGAAAACCGTGTGGAGTTCCTCGACCCCGATCCCCATCTCACCCGCGACCTCGCCCTCCGTCGGGGTCCGCCGCAGCTGGGCCTCCAGGGTGGCGTAGGCGCGCTCCACGGCACGCGCCTTCTGCCGCACGGAGCGCGGGATCCAGTCGAGCGCCCGCAGCTCGTCGATCATCGCGCCGCGGATCCGGGTGATGGCGTACGTCTCGAACTTGATGGACCGTTCGATGTCGAACTTCTCGATCGCGTCGATCAGGCCGAAGACCCCGGAGGAGACGAAGTCGGCCTGTTCCACGTTGGGCGGCAGGCCGACGCTGACCCGGCCCGCCACGTACTTCACCAGCGGCGAGTAGTGCAGGATCAGCTGCTCCCGCAGCCGTTCGTCGCCCGACTCCTTGTATGAGCGCCAGAGCACCTCCAGGGACGAGGGCGCGGTGGACCGCACGCTGCCGCGGGCAGCGGGGGGCACCGCAGCGCGGTCGGACCCTGAGGTGTGCTGGGGCATGCTTCGCCTTTGCCGGAGCCGGATTCCTTGGGAGCGTAGCGTGACGGAAGTGTCGCGGTGCGCGAAGAGTACGGGATGGCGCGGGGGCGCAGCGGCGCCCGGACTCGCACGGGCGGCCCGGGACCGGCGCCTGGCGCTCGGCCCCGGCGGCTGCCACCGGGAAGACCGCGTCTCTCATCGCCTTCACTCTTTCACCGGAACGCCCCAGGTCAATGACCGCCTCGCCGGGTGGCCCGGGATTGCGCCCCCTCTCGTGGCGGGCGCGGGGTCAACCGCCAGTCGTCGCCCTGCCGTTCGACGAACCCCAGAGAGTGAAGTTCGTACAGTCTGCCGATGACTTCATCGGTGCCGGTGGCCGCGGCGAGGGAGATCTCCTCCAGCCGCGCGGGCCGGCCGGCGGGAAGCGCGTCGAGCACGCGCACGGTGTCCGGGGGCAGGAGGTCGCGGGCGAGCACCGGTCCGCGGCGCACGGGTGCCAGCTCGCCGATGTCGCCGACCAGTTCCACCACCTCGGCGGCGTCCGTGACGAGCTGTGCCTCGCCGCGCAGCAGCTCGTGCACTCCGGCGGAGAGGCCGCTGGTGGCGGGGCCGGGGACGCCCATGGTGAGGCGGCCGAGCCGCTGGGCCCGGCGGGCGGTGACCAGGGAGCCGCTGCGGTGGGCCGCCTCGACGACCACGGTGCCCCGGGTGAGGGCCGCGATGACCCGGTTGCGCAGGACGAAGCGGCTCGGGGTGGGGTTGCAGCCGGGCGGCAGCTCCCCCAGCACCAGCCCCTGACGGGCGATCCGGCCGAGGAGCCCGGCGTGGCCACGGGGGTAGCTCACGTCCACTCCGCAGGCCAGCACCGCGACGGTGGCGCCGCCGGTGCCGAGGGCGCCCCGGTGCGCGGCGCCGTCGATCCCGTACGCGGCGCCGGAGACCACCACCCAGCCGCGCTCGGCGAGCCCGGCGGCGAGGGTCTGCGCCATGTGGGCCCCGTAGGGGGTGCACGCGCGGGCCCCCACCACGGCGACCGAGCGCAGGGCCCAGGTCCGCAGGTCGGCGCCGCCCCGCAGCCACAGCCCGACGGGCCGGGCGTCCCCGAGGTCGTCCAGCTGGGTCGGCCACTCCGCCGAACCCGGCGGGACGAACCGGCACCCCGCCGCGGCGGCCTGCGCGAGGTCCCGCCGGGGCTCGGCGAGGGCGGCCCGTCTGCGGTACCCGTCGATCCGCTCGGGTCCGACCCCGGTCAGCGCGCCGGGCTCCGGGCCGTCGCCGGTCAGGAGCCGCATCAGCCCGACGGCCCCGTGCTCGCGCAGCCACCGGCCCCCGCACTCGTCCCCGGGTTCCAGCACCCGGGTCAGCGCGACCCGTGCCAGCGTCTCCGCCCCGGCCTCGCCTCCCTCCGTGCCGTCCTGCCCCTGCCGGGTCCCGGCCCGCGCCGCGCCGTCCCGTTCCCACCCCCCGCCGGAAGCCGGGCCCGCCGGGCCGCCACGGCCACCGGGGTACGGGACCTGCACGTCGGGCGGGCCGCCGCACTGCGGGACCTCCGCGTCCCCCGCCCCGCCGGCGGTCACCGCCGCACCCCCGCGTCCATGGCCGCCCCGCGGGCGATCCCGGTGCGCAGTTCCAGCGCGACGGCCACGTCCAGCGCGTCGGGGCGGTCGCGTCCGCGCAGGTCGGCCACGGTCCAGGCGACCCGTAACACCCGGTCCAGGCCCCGCGCGGTCAGCAGTCCGCGCTCCATGTCCCGCTCGGCCCGGGCCAGCGCCCCGGGGCCGGCCGGCCAGCGGGTGCGCAGCTCGTGCCCGGGCACCTCGGAGTTCAGCCGCCAGGGCGTGTCGGCGAGCCGGGCGGCGGCCCGGTCTCGGGCCTCGCGGACCCGGGCGGCAACGGTCGCGGTGGTCTCCCCCCTGCCGCCCTGCCCGAGGAGGTCGGAGCGGGTCACGGGCTCGACCTCGACCCGCAGGTCGACCCGGTCCAGCAGCGGCCCCGACAACCGGGCCTGGTAGCGCCGGATCACGGCGGCCGGGCATTCGCAGCCGGCGCCGTGCAGGGTGTGCCGCCCGCACGGGCAGGGGTTCGCGGCGAGGACCATCAGGAAGCGGGCCGGCAACCGCACCACCCCGGCGGCACGCGCGATGACCACGTGCCCCGCTTCGAGGGGCTGCCGCAGGGCGTCCAGCACCTTCCCGCTGAACTCCGCGGCCTCGTCCAGGAACAGCACCCCCCGGTGGGCCAGCGAGACCGCCCCGGGCCGGGGGATCCCGGCGCCGCCGCCGACCAGGGACTGCATCGTCGCGGAGTGGTGCGGGGCGCAGTACGGGGGCCGCCCGACCAGGGGTTCGCCGGGCGGCAGGATCCCCGCGACGGAGTGGACGGCGGTCACCTCCAGGGAGTCCTGCCGGTCGAGCGGGGGCAGGAGCCAGGGCAGCCGCTCGGCCAGCATCGTCTTGCCCGCGCCGGGCGGCCCGCTGAGGAAGAGGTGGTGGCCCCCGGAGGCGGCCACCTCCAGGGCCCGGCGGGCCGCGTACTGGCCGGCGACGTCGGCGAGGTCGGGAACCTCCGCGGCGTCACCCCCGCCCCGGGCCAGGCCCGTACCCAGTCCGGCGCCCGGCACCACCAGCCCCGCCAGCATCGGGTCGGGGCGTCCCGGCCGGTCCGGCGGCTCCTCATCGGGCACCGCCTCGTCGGTCAGGACGGCGATCAGCTGCCGCAGGCTGCGCACCCCGAGCACCGCGACGTCCGGGACCAGCCCGGCCTCGCCGGCGCACTGCTCGGGCACCACCACCTGCCGGTACCCGGCCTCGGCGGCGGCGAGCACCGCGGGCAGGATCCCCCGCACCGGGCGGACCCGGCCGTCGAGGCCCAGCTCCCCGATGAGCACGAGGTCGGCGATCGCCCCGGGGTCGACCACCTCGGCGGCGCCCAGCACCGCGACGGCGACGGCGAGGTCGAAATGGGCGCCCGCCTTCGGGACGGACGCCGGGCTGAGCCCGACCGTGAGCTTCTTCTGCGGCCACTGGGCTCCGGAGTTCACCACGGCGGCCCGCACCCGGTCCCGGCTCTCGACCAGGGTCTTGTCGGGCAGCCCCACCAGGGTGAAGGCGGCGACCCCCGGCTCCAGGTCTGCCTGGACCTCGACCAGTACGCCCTCGACGCCCACCAGGGCCACCGAGCAGGCCCGCGCGAAACCCATCAGGCCACCCCCCTGACGTGCTCCACCTGCGGCGCCCCACGGCGCGGCAGCAGCACTCCGACGAGGTCGATCCGCACCCCGCCCGGGGGCGGTCCGCCGTGATCGGCGAGCCAGCGCCCGGCGAGCCGTCGCAGCCGCTCGGCCTTGGCGGCCCGGACCGCGGCCATGGGGTGCTCGAAGACCCCCTGGCGGCGCGTCTTGACCTCGCACAGGACGAGGGCGTCCCCGTCCCGCGCGACGATGTCGACCTCCCCGCCCCGGCACCGCCAGTTCCGGGCGATCACAGTCATCCCCGACTCGGTCAGCCTCCGCACGGCGAGATCCTCGCCGTACCGTCCCAGCGCCTGTCGTGCCACGCCCTTCGCGTTCATCCGGCACCACCTCCGGCACCGAGGTTCCCGTGTCCGGACGCACCGAGTGGATCTTGGTGGACAACCGGGGCGTTGTGGAAAACCCGCTCACCCCCAGGGGTGAGCGGGCGGGGCGGATCAGCCGCCCGGGAGTTCGAGGTCGCTCTTGTTGAGCTCCTCGATGTTCACGTCCTTGAAGGTCAGCACCCGTACCTGCTTGACGAAGCGCGCGGGCCGGTACATGTCCCAGACCCAGGCGTCCGCCATCGAGACCTCGAAGAAGACCTCCCCCTGGACCGAGTGCACCTGCATCTCGTAGTCGTTGGTGAGGTAGAAACGGCGTTCGGTCTCGATCACGTACTTGAACAGCCCGACGACGTCGCGGTACTCCCGATAGAGCTTCAGCTCCATCTCGGTCTCGTACTTTTCGAGGTCCTCGGCACTCATGGCATGTTCCCCTTCAGCCGTGCGTCCCCCTATTGTGCGCCAGCGCCACGGGCCCCTAAACGATTTCCGGGGCCAGGACCACCGGAGCACCCGGAGGACCGTCGTCGAGCAGCGTGCGCAGCAGCTCGGCGAGTCTGGTCGGGTACACCGTCTCATGGGCCGCCAGCAGTTCCTCGGAGGTCCACCATCTCGCTCCCGCGACGCTGCGCCGCTCCAGCTCGGTGAGCCCGCCCATCTCGATCGCCGTCCGGTCGGTTCGGGCGAGGAAGTACCACTCGTCCTGTTCCCAGCGCCTCCCGTCGAAGGGGAAAGCGCAGTACCGCTGCCACAGGACCGGTCCCAGCTCGACCTCTGTGATCCCCGTCTCCTCGGCGAGTTCCCGCAGCGCCGCCTGCTCCCGGCTCTCGTCGCCCTCCAGCCCGCCGCCGGGCGTGAACCACCAGTCGGCGCCGGGATCGTCCGGTTCGAAACCGTGCAGCAGCAGGATCCGGTCCTCGGGGTCCAGCAGGATCACCCGGGCGACCTTCCGCGGCTCCGGGTCCGGCTGCCCGCCGGCGCCCGGCTCAGCGGGCACCGGCGGTCTCCCGCCGCCCGCGCCCCAGGATCCGTACGAGGGGTCCGTAGGCGGCACCCAGCACCACCAGGACGGCTCCGGCCACCACCGCCGCCACCTGGAGCCGCAGCGGTCCCGGCGCGGAGATCCCACCGGGCAGCGAGGCGTACGCCCGAGGCCGCTCCACCATGGTCATCGACGGCCAGGCCAGCGCGTCGACCCGGGCCGACACGGCCGACCGGGGCACGGTGCCCTGGCCGGCCTCCTGGAGGTGCGCGCGGGAGTCGAGCGAGGAACCGCGGTGGTCACCGAGCAGGAAGAGGTTGCCCTCGGGCACCTTCACCTCGTACGGGGCGCCGGCCGTCCCGAGGGCCGCCCCGGCGCTGCCCGCCCGGTCGAGGTAGGGCTCGTCGAGTTCCTTGCCGTTCACGGTCAGCCGACCGCCCTGGTCGCAGCAGCGGACGGTGTCGCCGCCCACGGCCACGACCCGCTTGACCATCGGCGAGCCGCTCCACTCGGTGTCGGTGAAGACGACGATGTCGCCGCGGCGCACCTGATCGCCGTCGATCCGCTGGGCCAGCACCCGGTCGTTCGGCCGCACCGTCGGCACCATCGAGTCGGTCGGCACCGTGTACGGCTGGTACACCAGGGCCCCCCAGACGAAGCCGCCGAGGAAAAGCACGAAACCGATGGCCACGGCGAGCCCCGACAACACGTTGCCGAGGCCGCCGCGGCCACCGGTGGTCCCGCGTCTTGCCTGTGTTCCGCCCATTGCAGCGCCCCCGCCTCGGAGATCGTCGACCTGGGCGGCACCCTACCGGGCGGTACGCCCGGTAGTCAGCCTCCGCCTGCGCCACAGCACCACGGGCACCGCGCCCGTGAGGCCCAGCGCCGCCGGGCCGAGCCCGACCGGGGCGAGGCCGGAGGCCCCGAGGCCGAGGGCGGTCGCCGCCGCCTGGTGGTTGATGCCGGGCTGGTCGAAGGTGTCCGGAACCGGGAGGGTGGCCCAGCGGGTGAGCGGCCACGCGACCACCACGGCCCGCCCGACGACCTTGTCGACCGGCACGAAGCCCTGGGTGGAGTCCTGCATGTGGTAGCGGGAGTCCTGGGAGTTCTGGCGGTGGTCGCCCATCACCCAGATCTTGCCCTTGGGCACGGTGATCGGGCCGAAGGGGGCGTCGTCGCAGGCGGTGTTGCCGGGGTAGATGTACGGCTCGTCCAGCGCCTTGCCATTGACGACGACCGGTCCCCCCTTCTTGCACTCCACTGTGTCCCCGCCGATGGCGATGGTCCGCTTGATCAGGTCCTTCTCCTCGGCGGACGGCATCAGGCCGATCCAGCTGAGGGCCTTCTGCACGATGTTCGGCTCCGGGGTGGGCTCCCCCGCCAGCCAGCTCGCCGGGTCGTGGAAGACGACGACCTCGCCGCGCTCGGGCTCCGAACCGAACCACGGGGTCAGCTTGTCCACCAGCACCCGGTCGCCGCGCTGCAGGGTGTTCTGCATCGAATCGGACGGGATCGAGAACGCCTGTACCAGGAAGGTCTTGATCAGCAGGGCCAGCAGGAGGGCGATACCGATGAGGAGCGGGAGCTCCTTCCAGAAGGACCGCTGCGGCCGCGCGTCCGCATCGCCCGTCTCGGCACCGGTCTCGCGCTCGACGGCATCGTCCGGCCGCTCCTCGCCCTCATCGCGTCCGGACCGCGCGCCTACCGCCACGTCCCCCACATCCACTCCTCGTTCGGATTTCGCGTCCCGCGCCGGATCGGTCGACGGGCCCTCCCCTCCCTTAACGAGCGGGAGTTCCCTAAGGCGCGGGAGACCGAGGACACACTATGCGAACGCCGTGCCCCGACGGCGCCCAAGGCGCCCGCGCCGCCGACCGGTTCGCGCCGGATCCGGCACCGACAGGAAGGTCGCCGGCTGCTCCAGCCTGCGCCAGTGGTCGAAGGGCCAGGCGATCACCACCGCCTGCCCGACCACGCCGTTCTCGTCGATCGTGCCGTCGAAGGCCTCGTCGAGGTGGTAACGGGAGTCGGCCGAATTGGCGCGGTGGTCACCCATCACGAAGAGACGTCCCTTCGGCACGTGCACCTCGAAACGGATCTCGGACGGGGCGTTGCCCGGTGACACGTACGGCTCATCGAGCGGCGCGCCGTTGACGGTCACCCGGCCCCGCGCGTCGCAGCACTTCACGGTGTCCCCGCCGACGCCCACGACCCGCTTGATGAGGTCCTGCTCGTCGGCGGACGGCAGCAGGCCGATGAAGGTCAGGGCCTCCTTGATCTGCTTGATCCCGGCAGGGTCCTGGTCCGGCTGGGCGGCCTCGCCCTTGAGCCAGCCTCCCGGGTCCTTGAACACGACGACGTCGCCGCGTTCGACCTTGGAGCCGAACCACGGGGTGAGCTTGTCCACCAGGACCCGGTCGCCGATCCGGATCGTCTGCTCCATCGAGCCGGACGGGATGAAGAACGCCTGTACCAGGAAGGTCTTGAGCAGCAGCGCGATGCACAGGGCGACGACCACCAGCAGCGGCAGCTCGCCCGCCCGCCGGGTGCGCCGGCGCCGCTTGACCCGGCGCGCCAGCCGGCGCCGCTCGGCCCGGCCACCGGGCTCCGGCGCGGCGGGTTCCTCCTCGGAACGCCCGGAGGAAGCGGACCCGGAAGCGGCCCCCGACGCCGGGGAAGGAGCGGGAGCGGGCTCAGGAGTGGGCCGCGCCGCCGGATCCGGTTCCGCCTCGCGCCCCTTGTCCCGCCCGCCCCTCGGGCGTCCCCGGCTACCCATGGGAGCCGCCACCGACCCGCGACCACGCCCCCGCGCCGTCGGGCAGGGAGCCCCAGCGCGTCACCGGCCAGCCGAGCCAGTCGGCCCGTCCGATCACCTTCTCCACCGGCACCATTCCGCCGCCCGGCTCCCCCAGGTGGTCGCGGGAGTCACGGGACTGGGAGCGGTGGTCGCCCATGACCCACAGGGTCCCCAGCGGGACCACGATCCGGAAGGGCACCGCAGAGGGCGCGTCACCGGGGTGGAGATAGGGCTCGTCGACCGCGACCCCGTTGACCTTGATCCGGCCGGCCACGTCGCAGCACACCACGTCGTCCCCGCCGACGCCCACGACCCGCTTCACGAAGTCCGTCTCCGAGGGCTCCGCGAGCCCGAGCGCCGAGAACGCGCCGTGGACGGCCTCGCCGACCGGGTTGCCCGCAGGACGTTCGCGCACGAAGGAGCCGGTCCCGTCGAAGACGACCACGTCCCCGCGCTTCGGCTCCTGGCCGAAACGGTACGCCAGCTTGTTGACCAGGACCCGGTCCCCGACCTTCAGGGTCGGCTCCATCGAGCGGCTGGGGATCAGGAACGGCTGGACCACGAAGTCGGCGAACAGCAGCAGGAAGACGGTGCAGGCCACGCCGAGCAGCCCCGCCCGCCGCCAGGACGAGCGTCCGCCCCATCCGGAAAACCATCCGGAAAACGCAGAACGCGGCCCCTCCTCCCCCTGCTCGGGGGAGGAGTGGCCGCGCTGTGTGAGCTCTGCTTCGGTGTCCATCGGGGGCGAGCCTATCCGGCCTTCCCGTGGACCCGGAGAGGAGATCAGCGGTCGCGCTTCTCCTTGATCTTCGCGGCCTTGCCGCGGAGCTCACGGAGGAAGTACAGCTTGGCGCGACGCACGTCACCGCGGGTGACGAGCTCGATCTTCTCGAAGATCGGGGAGTGCACGGGGAAGGTGCGCTCGACGCCGACGCTGAAGGAGACCTTGCGAACGGTGAAGGTCTCGGAGACGCCAGAGCCCTGGCGACGGATGACAACGCCCTTGAACTGCTGGATACGGGAGCGGTTGCCCTCGATCACGCGGACGTGCACGTTGATCGTGTCACCCGGGCGGAAGGCCGGGACGTCCGTGCGCAGGGAGGCGGCGTTGACGCCATCGAGCAGGTGGGACATGTTCTTCGTCTGCTTTCTTCGCACGACGCCACAGGTCGCCGGTGCGGATTTCCGTAGAGAATTCGGGAGCCGTGACACTTCGCGGACGACGGTCCCCCTGTGGCAGGGGCGTACGCGAGCACACAGCAGCCGCCTATTCTTCCACGGCCTGCGGCCTGCGCCAAAATCGGCCGTCGGCGGTCGGCTTCCAGCCCAGGATGCTCAGGATCTCCCGGTCCTTCTTGTCGAAGGCGGAGGCCTCGCAGCGCTCGATCAGGTCCGGCCGGTTGCGCGCCGTCCGGCGGAAGGCCTCGTCCCGGCGCCACCGCGCGATCTTCCCGTGGTGGCCGCTGAGCAGCACCTCGGGGATCCCGCGCCCGCGCCACTGCGGGGGCTTGGTGTAGACGGGGCCCTCCAGCAGGTTGGCCATCTCGCCGGGCGCGAAGGAGTCGTCGCGGTGCGATTCCGCGTTGCCGAGCACCCCCGGCAGGAGCCGGGCCACGGCCTCCGTGACGACCAGGACGGCGGCCTCGCCGCCCGCCAGGACGTAATCGCCGATGGAGACCTCGTAGACCGGCATCCGCGTCGCGTACTCGTCGATGACGCGGCGGTCGATGCCCTCGTACCGGGCCGGGGTGAAGATGAGCCACGGGCGCTCGGAGAGCTCGACGGCCAGTTCCTGGGTGAAGGGACGGCCGCTGGGCGTCGGGACGACCAGGACCGGGCCGCGGGCTCCGGACTCGTAGCCGTCGGCCAGTGCCGAATCCAGGGCCTCGCCCCACGGATCGGTCTTCATGACCATGCCCGGTCCGCCGCCGTACGGGGTGTCGTCGACCGTGTTGTGCCGGTCGTACGTCCAGTCCCGCAGGTCGTGAACGTGCACGTCGAGCTGGCCGCGCGCCCGCGCCTTGCCGACGAGGGAGACGTTCAGCGGCTCCAGGTACTCGGGGAAGATCGTGACGACGTCCAGCCGCATCAGGCGTCGTCCCCGCCCTCGGCCCCGGCCCCGGCCCCGGCCCCGGCGTCGGCGTCGGCGTCGGCGTCGGCGTCGGCGTCGGCGTCGCGCGTCGACACGATCTCGGCGCGGTCATCGATCAGCCCGGGCGGCGGGGTGATGACGCAGCGCTGCTCCTCCAGGTCGATCTCGGCGACGATCTCCGCGACGAAGGGGATCATGACCTCACTGCCGTCCGGACGCTCGACGATGAAGAGGTCCTGGGAGGGCAGGTGGGAGATCTCCGTGATCCGGCCGACCTCCGTGCCGTCCTCCAGCACCACGTCCAGGTCCATCAGCTGGTGGTCGTAGTACTCGTCGGGCTCCTCCGGCAGCTCCGCCGGGTCGACGTCGGCGATCAGCAGGATGTTGCGCAGTGCCTCGGCGCCGGTGCGGTCCTTGACGCCCGCGAAGCGGAGCAGGAGCCGGCTGCTGTGCACCCGGCCCGCCTCGATGGTCAGCGGACCCGCCGACGCCGGTTCGGTCCGCAGGACGGCACCGGGGCTGAGCCGGAGCTCCGGCTCGTCCGTCCGCACCTCGACGGTGACCTCACCCTTGATCCCGTGGGCGCGGCCGATCCGCGCGACTACCAGCTCCACTGTGCGTCTCTTCCCCTTTTCACGGCCGGACCGCCGCCGCTCTCGCGGAGGTGGTACCTCTGCGTCGTGGTTTCTCAATCAATGGTCGCTCTGCTCACGCGCAGAAACGACTCGGGCCGGGGAAGGCGACGAACGCCCTCCCCGGCCCGTGCCGGTGATTCAAATCCTCAGCGGACCTGGTCCACGTCGACGAGGTCGACGCGGATCCCACGGCCGCCGATGGCGCCCACGACGGTACGCAGCGCACGTGCGGTGCGGCCGTTGCGGCCGATCACCTTCCCGAGGTCATCCGGGTGGACCCGGACCTCGAGCACCTGTCCGCGGCGCAGGTTGCGCGAGGCGACCTGCACGTCGTCGGGGTTGTCCACAATGCCCTTCACGAGGTGCTCAAGAGCCTCCTCGAGCATGATCAGGCCTCGGTCGACTCGGCGGCGGCCTCAGCCTCGTCCGCCTTCTTGTCGGCCTTCTTGGCCTTCTGGGTGATGGCCTCGCCCTTGGTCTCGCCGATGCCCTCGAGGGCCTTGGCGAACTCGTCGAAGGAGCGACGCTTGCTCTCCTTCGTCTCCGGCTGGAGCAGCGGCGCGGGGGCCGGGAGGCCCTTGTGCGCCTGCCAGTCACCGGTCAGCTTCAGGATGGCGAGAACGGCCTCGGTCGGCTGGGCGCCAACGGACAGCCAGTACTGCGCACGCTCGGCGTTGACCTCGATGCGCGACGGGTTGTACGTCGGGTGGTAGATACCGATCTCTTCGATCGCGCGACCGTCACGGCGGGTGCGGGCGTCGGCGACGACGATGCGGTAGTGCGGCTGGCGAATCTTGCCGAGGCGCTTGAGCTTGATCTTGACTGCCACTGGAGTGGTGTCTCCTGAACTTGACGTGGTTGGGCACATGAGATGCCACGTGGGGTTGCGGTACTCGGGTGCCCGATGGACGCGTCAGCCGGAGGAGAGAGGGGTCCTATGCGACTGTCGAGTACAGCTGTCCATTGTGCCATACGCCTGCGGCACGCTCGGCCGGGAGGGGCCCCACCCCGGCCCCCTCCCCCGGCCGCACCGCGTCAGGACGCCGCCGCGATGGTGACCTCCGGAATGCGGAACGGCTTCATGCAGCCCCCGCACACGATCGGCGCCTGGGCCAGCACGGACGGGACCACCCGGACGTTGCGCCCGCAGTCGCAGACCGCCTTGACCCGTACGCCGCCGCCGGAGGAGCCGTGCCGGGCGGCCGGACCGCGGAAGCTGCGCTTGGTGTCGGCGGCCGTGGCCGCCGTGTGCGCCTTCAGTGCGCGCTGGAGCCGCTCCATGGTGGGGCGGTAGCGCTTCTTGGCCTCGGGGTTGAGGGAGACCAGCGAGAACCCGCTGCTGGCGTGCGGCTCCTCCGAGTGGTCCAGCCCCATCTCCTCGGCGATCGCCAGGAATCTGCGGTTGTGGTAGCGGCCGGCTCGCGAGGTGTCACGGACACCGCGGGCGGCCGCGATGCCGTGGACTGCCTCGTGCAGCAGTCGCTCGAAGGAGAGTTCCGCGCCGCAGGCGGACGAGGACTCTCCGATCAGGGACTCGGGCGCGGCAAGGTCAGGCAGCTCGGGGTGGTACCGCTGAATGTCGGCCCACGCCTGCGCCAGCTCTGCGGCGAGAACAGGTGGTGTCGTGCTCACGTCGTGACAACGAGCCGGGGTGCCCCGGTGTTCCGATTCCGGGCCATTCCAAATTTTTTGCACGTACCAGTCAGTTCACTCTGATGCGTCCCGACGAGGACGGGTGCGTAGATCTCAGGAGGAGTCGGTACGTAACGAAGACCGGCAACGGCCACGCCCCCGGCGCGCGGCCGAAGCCGCACGCCGGGGGCGCGATGCCGTGCGTCAGTACGAGCGCGCGACGATGGCGAGGGTACCGGGAGCGTCGTCCGCCTCCGGAACCGACCCGTCCGCCGCGATCAGGCAGCGCACGGAGACGGCCTGCTCGGCCAGCTTCGCCTCGCCCTCGGGGCCCAGGTCGGCCCACGGGATGCGCGCCCAGCCGCCGGCGACGGCGGCCTCGGCGGCCTCCTCGATGGTCGAGACGTCCGACGTACGGGCCTCGCGGCGCTCGCGGGACTCGCGCAGCAGCTGCGCCTGGTCCTCGTCGAGGACCTTGGGCAGCAGGTCGGCGAGGGCGTCGATCTGCACCGGGGTCTTCCCGCCCGGGATCCGGCGGGCCAGCATCGCGGTGCCGGCCTCCAGGTCGCGGGGGCCGATCTCGATGCGGACCGGTACGCCCTTGAGCTCCCAGTCCACGGCGCGACGGCCGAAGGGGGTGTCGACGCGGTCGTCGACCTGGACGCGGATGCCGGCGGCCTTCAGCTGCGCGCCCAGCTCGCGGACCTTCGCCACGGCCTCGTCGCCCTTGATCGCCATGACGACGACCTGGACGTGCGCGAGGCGCGGCGGGACACGGAGGCCGTTGTCGTCGCCGTGGGACATGATCAGGCCGCCGACCATGCGGGTCGAGACGCCCCACGAGGTCTGCCAGACCAGCTCCTGCTTGCCTTCCTTCGACAGGTATTGGGTGTTGAAGGCCTTGGCGAAGTTGGTGCCGAGCTCGTGGCTCGTGCCCAGCTGGAGCGCCTTGCCGTCGCCCATCATGCCTTCGAGGGTGAGGGTGTTGATGGCGCCTGCGAAGCGCTCCTTGGCGGTCTTGCGGCCGAGCACGACGTCGATGCCGAGCACGTTCGTCATGAAGTCGCCGTAGACGTCGCGGTGGATGCGGGCGGCGTAGTCGCGGGCGTCCTCGTACGTCGCGTGGGCGGTGTGGCCCTCCTGCCAGAGGAACTCGCTCGTACGGAGGAACACGCGGGGGCGCATCTCCCAGCGGACCACGTTGGCCCACTGGTTGATCAGCAGGGGCAGGTCCCGGTAGCTCTGGACCCACTTGGAGAAGTAGTCGTTGATGATCGTCTCGGAGGTGGGCCGGACGACGACCGGCTCCTCCAGCTCCTTGCCGCCGCCGTGGGTGACGACCGCGAGCTCGGGGGCGAAGCCCTCGACGTGCTCGGCTTCCTTCGTCAGGTACGACTGCGGGATGAACAGCGGGAAGTACGCGTTCTGGGCACCCGCGTCCTTGATGCGGGCATCCATCTCCTGCTGCATCCGCTCCCACAGGCCGTAGCCGTACGGTCGGATGACCATCGTGCCGCGGACCGGACCGTTGTCGGCCAGCTCGGCCTTGTTGATCAGATCCTGGTACCAGCGGGGGAAATCCTCCGCCTGCGGGGTGAGAACGGGTGCCTTTGCCATGGCGCGAATGGTACGGCGCCGGGCGCACCGAGCGTGAATCGGGTGGCGCACTCCTCTGGACGCGGGGGCGAATGGGGAGTTCCCTGGCAACGGGGGCAAGGGGGCGAGACGGAATCAGGAGCGCTCTTTCGATGACACCGACGCCGACGGCGACGCTCGTCGCCCGGGACTGGGCGGAGATCCAGGAACGGATGCTGGTACCGCTGTACGAGGCGGTCTACGACCGGCTGGAGGTCGGGCCGGGCGACCGGCTGCTGGGCCTCGGCTGCGGGGCCGGGCTGCCCCTGCTGCTGGCCGCGGGCCGGGGCGCCGCGGCCACGGGCGTGGAGGCGGATCCGGCCCGCCGGGAGCTGGCCCGGGAGCGGCTGCTGGAGGTGGTGGCGACTCCCCCCGTGCCGGCGGCGCGGCCGTACGACGTGCTGCTGGCGCTCTCGCCGGGGCCGGGCGCCCTGGCGGCGGCCCTGCCGGCGGTCCGGCGGGGCGGCGCGGTGGTGCTGGCCGACTGGGGCCCGGCGGAGCGCTGCACGGTCCCGGCGGTGCTGGGCGGCGGCCCGGCGGCCCGGGACCTGGACGAGCTGGTGGCGGAGGCGGGCCTGGTGCCCGACGGGTCGGGGCGGGTGTTCTGCCCCTTCGGGTACGCGGACGTGGACAGCGCCGTACGGGGTCTGCTGTCCACGGGGCTCTACGACGCGGCGGCCGATCCCGCGCTGGCGGAGAAGGAGCTCTCCGAGGCGCTTCACCCGTACGAGCGGACCGACGGAGCCGTCTGGCTTCCGAACATCTTCCGCTACGTCGTCGCCCGGGTGGCGTGACGGCGGCCGCCGGGCGGCCGCGGGCCGCCCGGCGCTACTTCTCCAGACGGGGGATCCCGGCCGCGGCGTACGCCGCCTTCTCGTCCAGGGTCTCGTGGGCGAGCAGGGCCTCGGCCAGGGCGTCGAGCCGCGGGCGGTTCTCGCGCAGGACGCGGCAGGCCTCCTCGTAGCACTCGTCGACGATCCGGCGCATCTCGTGGTCGACGGCGTCGAGGGTGGCGGGTGCGGCGGCGAGGCCGTAGGGGCTCTGCCCGTCGGAGGGGATGGCGGTCAGACGTCCGACGCGCTCGCTCATGCCCCAGCGGCCGGCCATGCCGCGGGCGATGCCGGTGACCTGTTCCAGGTCGCTCTCGGAGCCCGTGGTGATGACGTCGTAGACGACGTGCTCGGCGGCCATGCCGCCCAGTGCGCCGATGATGCGGCCGCGGAGGTACTCCTCGGTGTAGGCGTACCGGTCGGCGTCCGGGGCCGAGAGGGTGACGCCGAGGGCGCGTCCGCGGGGGACGATGGTGATCTTGCGGACGGGGTCGGCGCCGGGGCGGAGCATGCCGAGCAGGGCGTGCCCGCTCTCGTGGTACGCGGTGCGGCGGCGCTCCTCGTCGGGCATCACCAGGGATCGCTCCGCACCCAGCTGGATCTTCTCCAGGGCCTCGGACAGGTCGGCCGGGGTGACCTGGTCGCGCCGTCGTTTGACGGCCAGCAGGGCGGCCTCGTTGGCGAGGTTGGCGAGTTCGGCGCCCGTCATGCCCGGGGTGGTCCGGGCCACCCGGATCAGGTCCACGTCGGGGGCGAGCGGGATGTCGCGGGTGTGGATGCGCAGGATGGCCGCCCGTCCGTCCCGGTCGGGCGGGGAGACGACCACCGTGCGGTCGAAGCGGCCGGGGCGGGTCAGTGCCGGGTCCAGGACGTCGGCCCGGTTGGTGGCGGCCAGCACGATCACGCCCTCGGCGCCGGAGAAGCCGTCCATCTCGGTGAGGATCTGGTTCAGGGTCTGTTCGCGTTCGTCGTGGCCGCCCATGCCGGCCCCCGCTCCCCGGGCCCGGCCGATGGTGTCGATCTCGTCGATGAAGATGATCGCGGGGGCCACCTTGCGCGCCTCCGCGAACAGTTCGCGCACCCGTGATGCGCCCACGCCGACGATCATCTCGATGAACTCGGAGGCGGAGGCGGAGAAGAAGGGCACGCCCGCCTCGCCGGCGACGGCCCGCGCCAGCAGGGTCTTGCCGGTGCCGGGCGGGCCGGACAGCAGGACGCCGCGCGGCATCCGGGCGCCCATCCGGCGGTACTGTCCGGGGTTCTTCAGGAAGTCGACGACATCGTTCAGCTCGCCCTCGACCTCGTCGATGCCCGCCACGTCCTCGAAGGTGGTGCGCTTGGCGCCCGCCAGCTCCACCGGCTTGGGCGGGGCCTTGCGGCCGAGGGCGCCCATGCCGCCCATCCCCGAGCCCATCCGCCGGGCGATGACCACCCACAGGAGGACCAGGAGCAGCATGGGGGCGAGGGAGAGCAGCAGATTGGCGAGGAAGCTGCGCTGTACGACGACCGGCGAGGCGGTCACGGTCACGTTGTGCTTGGTGAGGTTGGCCCACAGCTGGTCGTCGGCGAACGCGGGGCGCTGGGTGGTGAACTTGGTGTACTCGCCCTTGCCGTCGGGGAGCGGCTGCCCGGCCTTGAGCTCGCCCTGGATGGCGTCGCCCTTGGAGTAGATCTTCGAGACGTTGCCCGCGGCGACCTGCTTGCTGAACTCCGTGTACGAGACGACCGGCTCGTCGCCCTCGTTGAAGAAGGACAGGACCACGTTGGCGATCAGGTAGACGATCAGCGCGGTGAGGATCAGCCCGCGCCAGCCGCCGGGCATCCGCTTCCTGGGCGGCGGCGCGGGCGGGGCGCCTTCCGAACGCCAGGGGGTGTCGGCCCGGTCGCGCGGCGGTACGGGGGTGGGGCTGGGCACGGGTGCCTCCTTATGCCGTCCTCCCGGCCGACCTTAGGCGACAAACAGGACATATGCCCCCGCGGGAAACGGGAGGGCCCCGGCCGTGCGTGCACGGCCGGGGCCCTCTTCGCGTACCGGGTACGCCTGCCCGGTCCTACTTCATGAACTTCTTGAACTCGTCCGGCAGGTCGAAGTCCTGGCCGCCCTGGCCGCCCGCGGGAAGCCCGAACGGGTTGCCGGCGGCGGCGGGCTCGATCGCCTGCGGACCCTGCTCGCGCCGGGCCGCGGCCGCGGCCTCCTCTTCCTTGCGCTTCATCGGGTTGCCGCTCTTGCGCTTGCCCTTGGCCTGCTTGACCTGCTTCTTCTGCCGGCCGGGGCCGCCGCCCATCCCGGGGATGCCGGGCATGCCCGGCATGCCGCCGCCCTGGGCCATGCGGGACATCATCTTGCGGGCGTCGAAGAACCGCTCGACGAGGTTCTTGACGGCGCTGACCTCGACGCCGGAACCCTTGGCGATGCGGGCGCGGCGCGATCCGTTGATGATGTGCGGGTCCTGGCGCTCGGCCGGGGTCATCGACTTGATGATCGCGGCGGTGCGGTCCACGTCGCGCTCGTCGATGTTGTTGATCTGGTCCTTGATCTGCCCCATGCCCGGCAGCATGCCGAGGAGCTTGGAGATGGAGCCCATCTTGCGGACCTGCTCCATCTGGGCCAGGAAGTCGTCGAGCGTGAACTCCTTGGGGCCCTTGGCGAGCTTGGCCGCCATCTTCTCGGCCTCGGCCTGCGAGAAGGTCTTCTCGGCCTGCTCGATGAGGGTGAGCATGTCACCCATGTCGAGGATCCGGCCCGCCATGCGGTCGGGGTGGAAGGCGTCGAACTCGTCGAGCTTCTCGCCGTTCGAGGCGAACATGATCTGCTTGCCGGTGACGTGCGCGATGGAGAGCGCGGCGCCGCCGCGGGCGTCGCCGTCGAGCTTGGAGAGCACCACGCCGTCGAAGCCGACGCCGTCGCGGAAGGCCTCCGCGGTGTTGACCGCGTCCTGGCCGATCATGGCGTCGACGACGAAGAGGATCTCGTCGGGGCTGACGGCGTCGCGGATGTCCGCGGCCTGCTGCATCAGCTCCTGGTCGATGCCGAGGCGGCCGGCGGTGTCGACGATGACGATGTCGTGCTGCTTGGTGCGGGCGTACTCGACGGAGTCCTTGGCCACCTGGACCGGGTCTCCGACGCCGTTGCCGGGCTGGGGCGCGTAGACCGCGACACCGGCGCGCTCGGCGACCACGGAGAGCTGGTTGACGGCGTTGGGGCGCTGGAGGTCGCACGCGACGAGGAGCGGGGTGTGGCCCTGCCCCTTGAGCCAGAGGCCGAGCTTTCCGGCGAGGGTGGTCTTACCGGCACCCTGGAGACCGGCCAGCATGATCACGGTGGGCGCGGTCTTGGCGAAGCGCAGCCGGCGGGTCTCGCCGCCGAGGATGGAGACCAGCTCGTCATTGACGATCTTGAGGACCTGCTGGCCGGGGTTCAGCGCCTTGCTGACCTCCTCGCCACGGGCCCTCTCCTTGACGTTCGCGATGAAGGAGCGGACGACGGGAAGCGCGACGTCGGCCTCGAGGAGGGCGATACGGATTTCCCGCGCCGCAGCGTCGATGTCCTGCTCGGAGAGGCGGCCTTTGCCCCGGAGGGACTTGAAGGTCGCGCTGAGGCGGTCGGAAAGCGTATCGAACACGGTGGTCGCGATTCCTCGGGTCGGGGGCGTGGTGGTCGTCCCCCAGGGTATCGGGCCACGCCGCCTGTCCGGCCCTGCGGGAGGCAATCCCCTGCCCGCCCCCGCTCCGGCTCCCCGGGGGCGGAGCGGGGGCGGACCCCCGGGAAGCCCGACGGGACCCGGGCCGGGAGCCGGGACAGGGCCCGGGACGGGACCCGGACAGGGCCCGGGACCGGCCCGGGACAGGGACCTAGGACAGGGCCGTCTCCACCGCGGCGGCCAGGGCCGCGGCGTCCGCTCGGGACAGGGGCTTGCCGTCGGTGTCGACCACGTACAGGGTGTCCACCGCGTTGGCGCCCAGCGTCGAGACGTGGGCGCTGCGCACCCGGACCCCGAGGGACTCCAGGGCGTGCCCGATGCGGTGCAGCAGCCCCACCGCGTCGGGCGCCCGCACCTCCAGCACGGTGGCCAGCGAGGAGACGCCGGGGACGACGGTGACCCGGGGCGGCGGCGGGACCACCCCGCGCCGCCTCGGGTACGCCGCCTCGCGGTCGGCCAGCCGCGCCGGGACGTCCAGTGAGCCGTCCAGCGCCCGGACCAGGTCGGTCCGCAGCCGGGCGGCCTCCGGCAGGGCCCCGTACTCGGCGGCCACCCGCCAGCGCAGCACCAGGGCCTCCCCCAGCCGGTCCGGCAGCTCCAGGAAGCGCAGCTCGGCCGCCCGCACGGTCAGCCGGTGCAGCGCCAGGACCCCGGCCGCCGCCGGGAGCACCCCCGGCTGGTCGGGGACGGCGACGACGAGCTCGACCCCGACGGCTTCGTCCTCCTCCCGGCGCGCGTGCAGCGCGAGCACCGGCTCCCCGGTGCGCAGGGCCTCCACCGCCAGGCGTTCCTGTTCGGTGGTCGGGATGTCCAGCTCGGAGGCGTCGGGCGGGGAGCCGCTGAGGACGGCGGCGACCCGGGCCACGAGGTCGGCCACGAGGGAGCCCCGCCAGGTGCTCCAGGCGGCGGGGCCCGTCGCGAGCGCGTCGGCCTCGGTGAGGGCGTGCAGGATCTCCAGCGTGCCCGTCGAGCCGACGGCCGCCGCCACGGCCCTCACGGTGGCGGGGTCGTCGAGGTCGCGCCGGGTCGCGGTGTCGACCAGCAGCAGGTGATGGCGCACGAGGGTGCCGAGCACGGCGACGTCCTCGGGGTCGAAGCCCACCCGGGCGGCCATGTCGCGGGCGATGGTCTCGCCGGCCACCGAGTGGTCCCCCGGCCAGCCCTTGCCGATGTCGTGCAGCAGGGCCGCCATCAGCAGCAGGTCGGGCCGGCTCACCCGGCGGGTCAGCGCCGAGGCCCGCACGGCCGTCTCGATCAGGTGCCGGTCCACCGTCCAGGTGTGCACGGGATTGCGCTGGGGCCGGCAGCGCACCCGCTCCCAGTCGGGGAGCAGCCGGGTGATCAGCCCCTCGGCCTCCAGCGCCTCCCAGACGGCCACCGTGGGCTCCCCGGCACCCAGCAGGGTGAGCAGCTGTTCCCGGGCCTCCGCCGGCCAGGGCACGGGCAGCGGCCGGGCCCGGTCCGCGAGGCGGCGTACGGCGTGCAGCGAGACGGGCAGGCCCGCCTGGGCGGCTGCCGCACCGAAGCGCAGGGGCAGGACGGGGTCCCGCTCGGGCCGGGCGGCCAGGGCCAGCACGGCCTCCCCGTCGGACTCCACGACGCCCTCGGCCAGCGGTGCCCGTTCGGCGGCGGGCGCGCCACGGGTGCCGAGGAGTCCGCGCAGCCGGGGCCGGGCGGTCCGGGCCCGCAGCACCCGGCCGACCTCGCGCCAGGTGACGTCGCCCGCGTACGAGATCACCCGGGCGGCCTCGTACACCTCGCGGAGCAGGGCGTCGGCGTCGAGCAGCCCCAGCCGGGCGGCGACCTGGGGCTGCTCCTGGAGGGAGAGCCGGTCGGTGGCCCGGCCGGTGACCAGGTGCAGCGCGTCCCGGGCGTCGAGCAGCCGCCGCCGGGCGTCGGCCAGTCCCTCGCGCGGGGCGTCGGCCAGCCAGGACGCGGCGACGGCCCGCAGGGCGGTGACGTCGCGCAGTCCGCCGCGGGCCTCCTTCAGGTCGGGTTCCAGCAGGAAGCGCAGCTCCCCGGCCCGCTCGGCGCGTTCCCGGCACAGGTCGTGCAGCTGCGGGAGCCGTTTGACGGCCTGGTTGCGCCAGTCGGCCAGGACCGAGGTGCGCAGCCCCGCGAGCAGCCCGGCGTCCCCGGCGACGAGCCGTGCGTCCAGCAGGCCGAGGTGGGCCTTGAGGTCCTCGGCGGCGGTCTTCCGGGCCTCGCCCGGGGTGCGCACCGAGTGGTCCAGGGCCAGGCCGAGGTCCCACACGGGGTACCAGAGGCGATCGGCGAGCGCACCGAGCGCCCGGGGTTCCGCCTTGCCGTCGTGCAGCAGCAGCAGGTCGAGATCGCTGCGCGGGGAGAGTTCCGCCCGGCCGTAGCCGCCGACGGCGACGAGGGCGGCGCCCCGTACGCCGGTCTCCCGCGCGGCCGCCGCGAACAGCGCGGACAGCCAGTGGTCGGACAGCGCGGACAGCGCGGAACGCCGCGAGGGCCCGGACCGCGACTCCTCCTGGAGGAGTCGCAGCCGGGCCGCGGCGTACCCGCTGG
Source organism: Streptomyces sp. M-16 (assembly GCF_052114405.1). Classification (NCBI taxonomy): domain Bacteria; kingdom Bacillati; phylum Actinomycetota; class Actinomycetes; order Kitasatosporales; family Streptomycetaceae; genus Streptomyces; species Streptomyces sp. M-16. Next base: position 121,799 of record NZ_JBFRER010000004.1, read on the forward strand.
GTCCCGAGCCGTCCGGGCGGTCGTCGCCGGTGCCGTCGGTGGTCTCTTCGACGCTCGTCACCCAGGAGCTCCCGTCACCTAGAGCGCGTCAGCGCCGCGCTCGCCGGTGCGGACCCGTACGACCGAGTCCACGGGGACGCTCCACACCTTTCCGTCGCCGATCTTGTCGGTGCGGGCCGCCCGTACGACGACGTCGATCACGTCCTCGGCATCCACGTCGTCGACGAGCACCTCGATGCGGATCTTCGGTACGAGGTCCACGGTGTACTCGGCGCCCCGGTAGACCTCGGTGTGGCCGCGCTGGCGGCCGTAGCCGCTGGCCTCGGAGACGGTGAGCCCCTGGACCCCGAAGGCCTGGAGGGCTTCCTTGATCTCGTCCAGCTTGTAGGGCTTGACGATCGCGGTGATCAGCTTCATGCGTCGACCTTCTTGCTCGCTGCGGCAACGGGGGCGGGGGACGCGGCGGCGCGGGAGGAGATCCCGCCGCCGGCCCCGCTGAAGTCGTAGGCGGTCTCGGCGTGCTCGCTCTGGTCGATGCCCGAGACCTCCACGTCCTCGGATACCCGCATCCCGATGGTCTTGTCGAGGAGGAAGGCCAGGACGGCGGAGACGACGAGGGAGTAGGCGAGGACGGAGAAGACGCCGACGGCCTGCTTGCCGAGCTGGGCCAGGCCCCCGCCGTAGAAGAGCCCGGCCGCGTCGGACTGGACCCCGCCGGTCGCGAAGAGGCCGACCAGGAGGGAGCCCGCGATGCCGCCGACGAGGTGGACGCCGACGACGTCGAGGGAGTCGTCGTAGCCGAACCGGTACTTCAGGCCCACGGCCATGGCGCACAGCACACCGGCGATGGCGCCGATGGCGATGGCGCCGAGCGGGGAGCAGGAACCGCCGGAGGGGGTGATGGCGACGAGGCCGGCGACCGCGCCGGAGGCGGCGCCGAGGGTGGTGAAGGAGCCGTGGCGCAGCTTCTCGTAGCCGAGCCAGGCGAGCATCGCGGCGGCGGTGGCGACCTGGGTGTTGACGAACATGACCGCGCCGACGCCGTCGTCGTTGCCGAGCCAGGATCCGGCGTTGAAGCCGAACCAGCCGAACCACAGCAGGCCGGCGCCGAGCATCACGAGGGGAAGGCTGTGGGGGCGCATCGGGTCCCGCTTGAAGCCGACGCGCTTGCCGATGACCAGGATGACGCCGAGGGCCGCGGCGCCGGCGTTGATGTGGACGGCGGTGCCGCCCGCGAAGTCGATGACGCCGAGCTCGAAGAGCCAGCCGCCGGCGCCCCAGACCCAGTGGGCGACGGGGAAGTAGACGACGGTGACCCACAGGGCGGAGAACAGCACCCAGGCGCTGAACTTCACGCGGTCGGCGAGGGCGCCGCTGATCAGGGCCGGGGTGATGACGGCGAACATCAGCTGGAAGACGGCGAAGACGTAGACCGGGATGGTGTAGCCGTCCCACAGCTCGGTGATGCCGATGCCGCTGAGGCCGACGTAGTCGGAGTTCCAGCCGATGAGCGAGCCGGAGTCGGTGCCGAAGGCGAGGCTGAAGCCGAAGAGGACCCACAGGATCGTGACGATCCCGAGGCTGATGAAGCTCATCATCAGCATGTTGAGGCTGCTCTTGACGCGGACCATGCCTCCGTAGAAGAAGGCGAGCCCCGGGGTCATCAGCATGACCAGGGCGGAGCAGATGAGCATGAACCCGGTGTTCGCGGCAGAGAGCGTCGGGGCGTCTGCCGCGAGGGTCGTGATGGCTGATGCCATCGGCGTCTCCTCGTCGTCGGTACGTTCGCGTGCGGGCGAGCGTGAAAACCTGAGCGGCGCAAGGCGTAGGCCGGGGGGCTGGCCTGGGGACTGGCCGGTTATTGGCCCTGAGATTCGCGCAGGCCGGTTTCCGGCGGCGCCGCTGGGTGTTTCGCCCCGATGACGAAGAGGTCGGGCGTGTTACGCGTCAATGAACAGAACTCGAAGGGTCCTGGATCGGTGGGGAGGGCTAGACCGCCTCGGCGGCCTCGGGAAGCCGGGACGCGAGCAGGTCGGTGAGCCGGACCACCTCGGCGACGTCGCCGTATTCACGGGCGGCGCTGTCCACGGTCTTGCGGAGCCGGGTGTTCACCCGTTCGGAGCGCACCTTTCGCGCCACGTCGAGGGCGCGGTCCACGAGGACGGTGGCCTGCTCGGGTTCCTTCTGGAGCAGGTGGACGGTGGCCATGCCGATGAGGTTCAGGGCGTACGAGCGCTGGTGTTCGTCGTCCTTGGAGAACAGCTCGACGGCCCGCGCCATGACCGGTTCGGCGAGGGAAGCGTAGGTGGGACTGCGTCCGGCGACGTAGGCCAGGTCCCGGAAGGAGTGGGAGTTCTCGCCGTTGAGCTCGGCCTCGGAGAAGAAGCGGATCCAGTCGGGCTCGGGCTCGCCGTCGAAGCCGACGTCGGAGAAGGCGTCCTCGGCCATCCGCACGGCCCGCTTGCAGCGGCTCGGCTGGCCCATGTTGGCGTAGGCGCGGGCCTCCATCGCATACAGCATCGCCTGGGTGCGCGGCCCGGCGCAGTCGCGGCTGCCGTACTGGGCGAGGTGGACGAGCTCCAGCGCGTCCTCGGGGCGGCCCAGGTGGATCATCTGGCGGCTCATGCTGGAGAGGATGTACGAGCCGAGCGGCTTGTCGCCGCCCTCCTTCGCGGCGTGCAGCGCGAGGACGAAGTACTTCTGGGCGGTCGGGTGCAGGCCGATGTCGTAGCTCATCCAGCCGGCGAGTTCGGAGAGTTCGGCAGCCACCTTGAAGAGCCGCTTCATGACCGGGGCCGGGTGGTTCTCCTGGAGCAGGTCGGTGACCTCGTGGAGCTGCCCGACCACGGCCTTGCGGCGCAGTCCGCCACCGCACTGGGCGTCCCACTGGCGGAACATCACGGTGGTGGCTTCGAGGAGGCCGAGTTCCGGTTCGGTCAGCCGGGGCGGCCGCTGCCCGGGGCCGCGGCCCGCGGTCCCGCCGTCGGCGCGCACGCCGGGGTCGGCGGCCGGGGAGGGGACGAGCCAGCGCTGCATGGGCTCGATGAGGGCGGGGCCGGCGGAGAGGGCGAGCGAGGTCCCGAGGAAGCCCCGGCGGGCCAGCATGAGGTCGCTGCGGGAGAACTCGCTGAGCAGTTCCACGGTCTGCGGGCCCGCCCAGGGCAGGTCGACACCGGAGACGGAGGGGGTCTGGTGGGCGGTGCGCAGGCCCAGCTGCTCGATGGCGACGACGGAGCCGAACCGCTCGGAGAACAGCTCGGAGAGGATGCGGGGCACGGGCTCGCGGGGCTGTTCGCCGTCGAGCCAGCGGCGCACCCGGGAGGTGTCGGTGCTGATGTGGTGGGCGCCCATCTGCCGGGCGCGGCGGTTCACCTGGCGGGCGAGTTCGCCCTTGGACCAGCCGCTGCGGACGAACCACGAGGTCAGCTGGACGTTCCTGTCCTCGGCGGCATCGCCACTCGTTCCGCTTGCGCCGCTGCCGCTCACTGGAACGCCCCCATCCGCATCGCTTTCTTCAGCACAAACCCTGGCCGGGGCGGGCGGCGCCGCCTGGGACCTTCACAGGTCCTCCACAGTTTGCCTCCGGCATACCCACGACTGGGCTCGCCTTCCGGGTTCGTGCACCGAAAGTAATCCTACGATCACCCCTGCCGCGAGGTCGACTCCGGAAACGCCACCATTCGCCACCCCTTCGAATGAACTCCCCACCGGCCAGGCGCGATTCACTTGACACCACGGCGAAACAGAACGGTTGGACGGGAGTGCGCAGGGGGCGCGCGCGGCGAGGAGTGCGCCGGGCGGCCCCGGTGGAAGGCGTACCGCACCCGCCCGGCCGACCGGTCCCGCCGACGTCGTAACCACCGGCGCGTCCGACCCGTTGGAGGGGGCATGGGCATGGGCTTCACGATCGGCGGCAGCCGCGGCACCAAGGAGTTCCGTTCCGGCGTCCGGCGCCGCGGCCGGACCTCGGAGTGCACGACCGTGGCGGAGTACACGGGACTGTGGGGGTGGGACGCCGTCCCCGGCGCCCGCGCCGCGGCTCCGGCCCGGGACTGCTCCTGCGGTCATGCGAACTGCGTCGCTCCGGGGGCGCATCCCCTGGACTTCGCTCCCACCGTCCCCGGGGGCGCCACCCTGGACGAGGTCACCGAGATCTGGGGCGAGTACCCCGGGGCGGCGATCCTGCTGCCCGTGGGCCGCGCCTTCGACCTGATCGAGGTCTCGGCCGAGGCCGGGCGGCGGGCACTGGTCCGGATGGAACGCATGGGCCTTCCGCTGGGGCCCGTCACGGTGACCCCGGACGGCCGCGCGCAGTTCTTCGTCGCCCCGGGCGCCGCCGCCGAGCTGCCGCAGCTGCTGTACCGGATGGGCTGGGACGACGCCGATCTGGACCTGCGCGCCCTGGGCCGCGGCTCCTTCCTGACCGCCCCGCCCAGCGACCACGCGGGCCTGGGCCCGGCCGGCTGGCTGCGCCGGCCCGCGCTGGACTGCGCGGGCGGTCCGCCGCAGGCCCGTCTGCTGCTGGGGACCCTGGCCTACACCTGCCACCGCTTCCGGCGCTGAGGCCCCCCTCGGACACCGGCGCCCCCGCATCCGGCGCGGATGCGGGGGCACTGGTACGCGTGACGGGGCCGGGCCCGGGGCCGGTCCTCAGTCGCCGATCAGGGCGTCCACGAAGGCTTCCGGCTCGAAGGGGGCCAGGTCGTCCGGGCCCTCGCCGAGGCCGACGAGCTTGACCGGGACGCCCAGCGCCCGCTGGACGGCGACGACGATGCCGCCCTTGGCGGTGCCGTCCAGCTTGGTCAGGACGATGCCGGTGATGTCCACGACCTCGGCGAAGACGCGCGCCTGGGTCAGACCGTTCTGGCCGGTGGTGGCGTCGAGGACCAGCAGGACCTCGTCCAGCGGGCCGTGCTTCTCGACGACGCGCTTGACCTTGCCGAGCTCGTCCATGAGACCGGTCTTGGTGTGCAGGCGGCCGGCGGTGTCGATGAGGACCACGTCCGCGCCCTCGGCGATGCCCTCCTTGACCGCGTCGTAGGCGATGGAGGCGGGGTCGCCGCCCTCGGGGCCGCGCACGGTGCGCGCCCCGACCCGCTCGCCCCAGGTCTGCAGCTGGTCGGCGGCGGCGGCGCGGAAGGTGTCGGCTGCGCCGAGCACCACGCTGCGGCCGTCGGCGACGAGCACGCGGGCCAGCTTGCCGGTGGTGGTGGTCTTGCCGGTGCCGTTGACACCGACGACCATGACGACGGCGGGGGTGTCCACGCCGCTCTCGGTCTTCACTGCGCGGTCGAAGTCCGTGCCGACCAGGGTCAGCAGCTCCTCCTTCAGCAGCGCGCGCAGATCGGCGGGGGTACGGGTGCCGAGCACCTTGACCCGCTCCCGGAGCCGGTCCACCAGCTCCTGGGTCGGCGCGACGCCGACGTCGGCGATGAGGAGGGTCTCCTCGATCTCCTCCCAGGTGTCCTCGTCGAGGTGCTCGCGCGAGAGCAGCGTGAGCAGCCCCTTGCCGAGCGAGTTCTGGGAACGGGCGAGCCGTGCGCGCAGCCGGACCAGGCGGCCGGCGGTGGGCTCGGGCACCTCGATCTCGGGTGCGGCCGGAGCCTCGGGCTCCGCCGCCGGCTCCTCGACCGGAGCCTCGGCCTCCGCCGTCGGGAGCCCGACCTCCTCGATGGTGCGGCGCGGTTCTTCCGCCGTCTCTACGGCGTCCTCCCCCACCTGCGGTTCGGCAGGCGGGGCAGTGATGGTCGGCGTGCTCTGCGGCGCCGTGGGGGGCAGCTGCTTCTTCTTGCGGCTGCTGACCACGAGCCCGCTGATCACACCGACCGCGACCAGGGCGATGACTACAGCAAGGATCAGGATTTCCATAACCCCCCCAGTATCGGCCACGGGTCGCCCCGGTCCCCGGACCTTGGACGTTCCCACCGGACCGAAAGCCGTCATTTGTGGTTTTAACGGCAGATCCATGATGATGAACGACTTGCCCCATGCCCCGCCCCCAGGGAGTACCGCGTGCCTGCCGAAGAGAACGCCGTCGACGGCGCAGTCGAGAGCCGGGGCCTGGAACCCGTACCCGACGCAGAACGCGGCGGCCGGGTCCGCGAGCTCTTCCCCACCTGGGTCGCCGCCAACATCAGCGTGCTGCTGCTCACCATGGGCGCGGGCCTGGTGATCTTCAACAAGCTCAACATCTGGCAGGTGCTGGTCGTCGCGGTCGCCGCGCCCGTCGTCTCGTACGGCATGGTCGGCTTGATATCCATCGCCGGGAAGCGCGGCGGGGCCCCCGGCATGGCGCTCTCGCGGGCCGTCTTCGGCCAGCGCGGCAACCTCTTCCCCGGCGCCCTGATCTGGGTGGCCCGGTGGGGCTGGGAGACCATCAACGCCGTCAGCGGCGCCTACGCCGTCCTGACCGTCCTCGACCTGCTCTTCGGCGTCAGGGCCAACACCCCGCTGATCGTGGTCACCCTGCTCTTCTTCGTGGGCTGCACCTTCGTGGTCTCGGGGCTCGGCATCAACGCCCTGCGCGTCTGCTCGAAGTGGTCGACGTACCTCTTCGGCGCGTTCAGCGTGCTGGTCCTGGGCTACCTGCTCTTCACCACCGACTGGGCCGCCGTCTTCGCCAAGCCGGCCGGCTCCACGACGATGATGGTCGCGGGCATCGGCACCATCGCGGCCGGCGGCATCAGCTGGGTCCCCTCGGGCCCCGACTTCACCCGCTACCTGCCCCGCGAAGCCTCCTCCAAGGGGCTGGTCGGCGCGACGATCGGCGGCGCGGGGGTGGTCGTGCTGCCGATGGTGCTGATGGGCGCGGTGATGGCCGTCGGCACCCCGGACCTGGCGGGCGCCCAGGACCCGGTCTCCTTCATCGGCGAGCTGCTGCCGACCTGGATCGCGGTCCCGTACCTGCTCATCGCCCTCGTCGGCATGCTGCTGATCAACTCGATGTCCATGTACTCCGCCGGCTTCACCGCGCAGACCCTGGGCATCAGGGTCCCGCGCGCCGCCGCGGTCAGCGTCAACGCCGTCATCAGCCTGGTCTTCGGCTTCCTGCTGATGGTGGTCGCGACCGGCTTCTTCGGCTCGTTCATCTCCTTCCTGACCCTGCTGGCCGTGGCCTTCTCCGCCTGGATCGGCGTGTTCGGCGTGGACATGCTGCGCCGCACCTCCTACGACGGGCCGGCACTGCTGGACACCACGCCGAGCAGCGCCTACTGGTACAGGGGCGGCTTCGCCTGGCAGGCCATGACGGCCTGGGGCGCGGCCCTGGTGGCCGGGCTGCTGTTCACCAGGGTGGACTGGTTCAGCGGGCCGCTCGCCTCCACCTGGATCGGGGAGAACGGCCTCGGCTGGGTGACCGGCATCCTGACCTCCGGCCTGCTCTACGCGGCCTTGCCCCGCACCCCGGCCCCGGCCGCGCGGGCCGCCGCCGAGGAGTCCGCGCCCGTCGGATCCCTGTCCAACTGACGCTGCGTCAGCTACCGTCCCCCTTCGCCCGCCCACCCACCTCCCGCGAAGGGGGACTCTTCCATGCCCATCACCGTGGTCCGGTTCAATCTCGTGGACCCGCACGGCACCCCCGAGACCCTCTCGGCCCGTTACCGGGCCGCCCTGGAGATGGCGAGGTACGCGGACGACCTCGGTATCGACACCGTCCAGACCGAGGAGCACCACGGCACCGCCAACAACTGGCTGCCCTCCCCCTTCGCCTTCGCGGGCGCCGTGTTCGGCGCCACCCGCCGGATCGCGGTCACGGTGTCGGCGATCATCGGCCCGCTCCACGACCCGCTCAAGGTCGCCGAGGACATCGCCGTACTGGACCTGCTCAGCGGCGGCCGGCTGGTGACGGTGGCGGGCATCGGGTACCGGCCCGAGGAGTACGAGCAGCACGGCGTGGAGTGGGGCCGGCGCGGCCGGCTCCAGGACGAGCTGCTGGAGACCCTGCTGAAGGCCTGGACCGGCGAGCCGTTCACCTTCCGCGGCCGGACCGTACGGGTGACCCCGCGCCCCTTCACCCGGCCGCACCCGCTGCTGCTGGTCGGGGGCAGTTCCGAGGCCGCGGCCCGGCGCGCGGCCCGGCTCGGGCTGCCGTTCTTCCCCAGCGCGCACCTGCCGGAGCTGGAGGAGTACTACCGGGCCCGGCTGGCGGAGTACGGCACGGAGGGGTTCTGCATGATGCCCGCCGCCGAGACCCCGCTGCTGCACGTCGCCGAGGACCCGGACCGGGTCTGGGCGGAGTACGGGCAGCACTTCCTGCACGAGGCGGCCACGTACGCCTCCTGGCAGTCCAAGGACATCCGCAGCGCGGTCAGGTCGGGCGCGCGCTCGGTTGAGGAGCTGCGCGCGGAGGGCGTGTACCGGGTCCTGACCCCGGACGAGGCGGTGGCGTACGCGAGGGGCGCGGGCGAGGCGGGGAACCTGGTGCTGCACCCGCTGTGCGGGGGGATGCCGCTGGACGAGGGCAGGCGCAGCCTGCGGCTGCTGTGCGAACGGGTACTGCCCCGGCTCAAGGGCTGAGCCGGGGCAGCGCCCGTGGAGGAGAGGGGTGGTGGCGGGGGATGGTTACCCCATCTCCTCCAACGCCTTGCCCTTGGTCTCCGGCACCCACTTGAGGATGAAGGGGATCGAGAGCAGGGCGAAGAACGTGTAGATCAGGTAGGCGCCGGACAGGTTCCAGTCCGAGAGGCTCGGGAACGACACCGTGATCACCCAGTTGGCGATCCACTGTGCGGACGCGGCCACGCCGAGGGCCGCGGCGCGGATGCGGCCCGGGAACATCTCGCCGAGCAGCACCCAGACGACCACGCCCCAGGACAGGGCGAAGAAGAGGACGAAGCAGTTGGCCGCGATGAGGGCGACCAGCCCCTGGGTGTGCGGCAGGGCGATCTGGCCGCCGCTGGTGTCCTTGTAGGAGAAGGCCCAGGCGGCGCACCCGAGGGAGATCGCCATGCCGGCGGAGCCGATGAGGGCCAGCGGCTTGCGGCCGATGCGGTCGACCAGCAGCATCGCGATCACCGTACCGATGATGTTCACGACGGAGGTCTCGAAGGAGTACAGGAACGAGGAGCTCGGGTCGATGCCGACCGACTGCCACAGCGACGAGCTGTAGTAGAAGATCACGTTGATGCCGACGAGCTGCTGGAAGACCGACAGGCCGATGCCGATCCAGACGATCGGCAGGAAGCCGAAGCGGCCGCCGAGCAGGTCCGTGAACCTCGGCTTGTGCTCCGAGTGGATGGCGCTGTCGATCTCGCGGACCCGGGCGTCGGCGTCGATCTTGTCGCCCTCCACCTCGCGCAGCACCGTCTTGGCCTTCTCCATGCGGCCGACCGAGACGAGGAAGCGCGGGGACTCGGGGATCGCGAAGGACAGCAGGCCGTAGAGGACGGCCGGGACCACCATGACGCCGAGCATCCACTGCCAGGCTTCCAGGCCGCCGATCTCGCCGCGCTGGTCGCCGTCGGCGAGGTTGAGGATGCCCCAGTTGACCAGCTGCGAGACGGCGATGCCGATGACGATCGCGGCCTGCTGGAAGGAGGCGAGCCGGCCGCGGTAGGCGGGGGGCGAGACCTCGGCGATGTAGGCGGGGCCGATGACCGAGGCCATGCCGATGCCGAAGCCGCCGATGATGCGCCACATGGCGAGGTCCCAGAGGGCGAACGGCAGGGCGGAACCGATGGCGCTCGCGGTGAAGAGGACCGAGGCGATCTGCATGCAGCGGATGCGGCCGATCCGGTCGGCGATGCGGCCGGCCGTGGCCGCGCCGAAGGCGCAGCCGATCAGCGCTGCCGCGATCACCTGGGCGAGGACGGCGGACCCGACGTCGAAGCGGTCCCGGATCGCCTCGACCGCGCCGTTGATGACGGAGCTGTCGTATCCGAAGAGGAATCCGCCCATGGCCGCGGCCGCGGTGATGAAGATGACGTGCCCGAGGTGCTCGGGGTGCGAGGGGCTCTGCCCGCCGGGCGCCGGTGTCTTCGCTGTGCTGCTGGTCAAGGTGTGCTCCGTGGGGGTTTCGTCCGTTCTCCTAGTGGCGCACAGGTCAAGATCGGGCACCACCCGAAGAGCGGGAGACAGCGGAGCGAGCCTATGCGTTCATTTCCTGAAGTCAATAGTTGGTGTGAAGGTTGGGTTAAGCGGCCTGTCAGACCATTGACTTCACTTCTTGAAGATTGAAGGGGGGTTCAGCGCAGCCGCTGACTGATCACCTTCGAGACGCCGTCGCCCTGCATCGAGACGCCGTAGAGCGCGTCCGCGACCTCCATCGTCCGCTTCTGGTGCGTGATGACGATCAGCTGCGAGCTCTCCTGGAGCTCCACCATGATCCGGATCAGCCGCTGGAGGTTGGTGTCGTCCAGAGCCGCCTCGACCTCGTCCATCACGTAGAACGGGCTGGGCCGCGCCTTGAAGATGGAGACCAGCAGCGCCACGGCCGTCAGCGAGCGCTCGCCGCCCGACAGCAGTGACAGCCGCTTGACCTTCTTGCCCGGCGGGCGGGCCTCGACGTCCACGCCGGTCGCCAGCATGTCGTCCGGGTCGGTGAGCACGAGCCGGCCCTCGCCGCCGGGGAACAGCCGCGAGAACACGCCCTCGAACTCGCGGGCGGTGTCGTGGTAGGCCTCGGTGAAGACCTGCTCCACCCGCCGGTCCACCTCCTTCACCACTTGAAGGAGATCGGCCCGCGTCTTGCGCAGGTCGTCGAGCTGCTCGCTGAGGAACTGGTGCCGCTCCTCCAGCGCCGCGAACTCCTCCAGCGCGAGCGGGTTGACCTTGCCGAGCTGCTGGTAGGCGCGCTCAGCCGCCTTCAGGCGCTTCTCCTGCTGCGCCCGGACGAACGGACCGGGACGGTTGCGGGGGTCCTGCGGATCCTCCGGAAGGACCTCGCCCTCGGCCGGCGGGGACGGCGGAACCGGCTGGTCCGGCCCGTACTCCGTAACCAGAGCGGCCGGCTCCACGCCCAGCTCCTCCAGCGCCCGGGTCTCCAGCTGCTCGATCCGCAGCCGCTTCTCGGCGCCCAGCACCTCTCCCCGGTGCACGGAGTCGGTGAGCTTGTCGAGCTCGGCCTTCAGGTCACGGCCCCGGCCGCGAGCCTCGCCGAGCTCCCGCTCGCGCAGCCCCTTGGCCTCCTCGGCCGCCGTGCGCTCCCGGTCCGCGCGGCCGATGGACACCGCCAGGTGGGCCAGCAGCTGCCGCGCGCCCTCGGCGACGGCCCGGCCCACCTCGGCCTCGTGGCGCAGCCGCTGCCGGCGCCGCTCGGCTCGGGTCCGGGCCTCGCGTTCCGCACGGGCCGCGCGGTCCAGCCCGTCCGCGCGCCCGGCCAGCGCCTTGACCCGCTCCTCGTGGGTACGCAGGTGCAGGCGGGCCTCCATCTCGGTCTGCCGGGCGTTCGCCCCGTCGGCCGCGAGCCGGTCCCGCGCCGAGGTGTCGGGTTCCCGCTCCACGGGCATCTCCTCCACCGCCGCGAGCCGCTCCGCGCACTCCGCCACCTCCACCCGGGCCCGTTCCAGCGCCTCCTCGGCCTTGGCCGCGGCCAGGGCGCTGCGTTCGGCTTCGCCGAGGGCCCCCTTCGCCTGACCGGCCAGCCGCCCGAGCTGCTGCGCGACCCCGGCACGGGCCTGCTCCCCGGCGCGGCGCCGCTCGGCGAGCTCCTCGGCGAGGGCGGCTGCCGCGTCGCGGCGGGCCCGGGCGTCCGCCTCGGCCCCGGTCAGCTCCCGGCACTCCCCGTCCAGCCGTTCCAGCTCCACCGCCGCCTCGTCGACGGCGGCCTGCACCTCGATCAGGCTGGGCGCGCCCGCGGAACCGCCGTGCGCGAGGTGCGCCCCGAGGACGTCCCCGTCGGCGGTCACCGCGACCAGGCCGGGGTGACCGGCCACCACCGCTTCGGCCTCCTCCAGGGTCCCGACCACGACGTGGTCCCGCAGCACCCAGGCCACGGCCCGGCGCACCTCGGCGTCCCCGCCCACCAGCGCGGCGGCCTCCCGCCACGCGGGCCCGCCCGCGGTCAGGACCGGAACGTGCGGCTCCCTCGCCCCTGCCTCGGTCCCATGGCCGACGGCAGCGGAGGGGGCCGGGTGGGTGACGTCGTACGGACCCCGGTCCTGCACGGGCAGGGCGGTACCGCCGCCCGGCGCGGGGGCGCGGTCCGGGACCGCTGCGTCCGGGGCCTGGCCCGGGACCGCTGCGTCCAGGCCCTCGCCGGGGACCACTGCGTCCAGGGCCTGACCCTGGACCGCTGCGTCCAGGGCCTGACCCTGGACCGCTGCGTCCAGGGCCTGGCCCGGAACGGCGGTCGCTCCGCCGCAGGCCCGCCCCGGACCCGGGATGACGGCCGCTGCCCGGCCCGGACCCGGGGCCGGTGCCACCAGGAACGTGGCGCGGCCCCCGTCGGCGGCCCGCAGGTGGCGGATGGCCAGAGCCGCCGCCGCCGGGGAGGCCACGGCCACCGCGTCGGCCGCGGCCCCGAGCGCCGCCGCCACCGCGACCTCGTACCCGGGAGCAACCGTCACCCGCTCGGCGGCCGGCCCCAGCAGTCCGGCCAGCCGTTCGCGCGCCGCGAGCAGCGCCCCCGTCCCGTCCTTGCGCCGCAGCCCCAGCGCGAGCGCCTCCCGCCGCGCCGACACGGCGGCCCGGGACCGTTCCGCCGAGGTCAGAGCCTCCCGGGCGGCGGCCAGCGCGGCCTGCGCCCCGGTCAACGCGGTCCGGGCCGCGTCGTACTCGGCCTCCACCGCCGGGTCTTCGAGCCCACCGACCTCCTCCGCCAGCGCCTCGTACTCCGCCCGGGCGGCCTCCGCCCGGACCCGCGCCTCGTCCCGGGCGGCCACGAGCCGGTCGATCTCGGCCTCGGCGGCTCCGGCCCGGGAGCGGGCCGCGCCCAGGCGCCCGTTCAGCCGGGCCAGTTCCTCCCGCCGGTCGGCGATGGCCCGGGCCGCGTCCCGCAGCCGCCGTTCCTCCTCGGCGAGGGCCCGCTCCAGCCCGGCCCGGTGCTCGGCGGTGTCCTCCAGCGCGCGCTCGGCGGCCTCCAGAGCGGCGGTCAGCTCCGCCTCCTGCTCCCGGATCCGGGTGGCCTCCCGTTCCAGTTCCTCGGGGTCGCGGCCGCGCCGCTCGTCCTCCACCGGCGCCGACGCGCTCCTGATCCGCGCCACCGCCAGGGATTCGGTCCCCCGCACCCGCTCGGCCAGCTGCGAGAGCTCGTGCCAGGTCTGCTGTGCCCGCTGAAGCCGGGGCGCGAGGCGGCGTACCGATTCCTCCAGGGCCGCCTCCTGCCGCAGCGCCCCGGCCAGGTCCCGTTCGGCGGACTCCTTGCGCTCCTTGAGCGCGGCCTCGTCGGCGATCTCCGCGTCGAGGGCGCCGCGCAGGGCCACCAGGTCGTCGGCGAGCAGCCGCAGCCGTGCGTCGCGCAGGTCGGCCTGGATCACGGCGGCCCGCCGGGCCACCGCGGCCTGCCGGCCCAGGGGCTTGAGCTGGCGCCGCAGTTCGTCCGTCAGGTCCTGCACCCGCGCGAGGTTGGCCTGCATCGCGTCGAGTTTGCGCAGCGCCTTCTCCTTGCGCTTGCGATGCTTGAGTACGCCCGCGGCTTCCTCGATGAAGGCGCGCCGGCCCATCGGGTCGGCGTGCAGGACGGAGTCGAGCCGGCCCTGCCCGACGATGACGTGCATCTCGCGGCCGATGCCGGAGTCGGAGAGCAGCTCCTGGATGTCGAGGAGCCGGCAGGTGTCCCCGTTGATCTGGTACTCGCTGCTGCCGCCGCGGAACATGATCCGCGTGATGGTGACCTCGGCGTACTCGATCGGCAGCGCGCCGTCGGAGTTGTCGATGGTGAGGGAGACCTCGGCCCGCCCGAGCGGGGGGCGGCCCGTGGTCCCGGCGAAGATGACGTCCTCCATCTTCCCGCCGCGCAGGGATTTGGCCCCCTGCTCCCCCATGACCCAGGACAGCGCGTCCACCACGTTGGACTTGCCCGATCCGTTCGGTCCCACCACGCAGGTGATGCCCGGTTCGAAGCGCAGGGTGGTCGCGGAGGCAAAGGATTTGAAGCCACGCAGGGTCAGGGACTTGAGGTGCACGCCGCCGGACTCTACCTTTCACGTTCGGTTTCGCCCATGAAGGTGCAGGGCACATCAGACGTTAAAGGAATGGGCCCCCCACCTGGCCCAATGCGGGCTCGCGGCGGGACGGCGGCGGAGAAGGGACGCGGAGCGGGGCGGCGCGTCGGTGAAAGAAAGAAGGGACGCCTGAGCGTCCCTTGCAGATCATGCGGGGCTGGAGTGGAACGACGAGTAGAGCGGATCAGGTGAGCGCAGGCTCCGCCTGGGGTACGTCGAGGTCAATGCTGTCCAGCAGCGAGTCTCCGTGCTGAGCGGCGGCAGCGTTCAGTGCGTCGTTCTCGGACTGGATCCGTCCGAGCTCGGACTCGAGGTCCTGGACGCGCTGCTGAAGCCGTCGCATCTCGGCGAGGAGTCGCGGGTCGGAACCGCCGACGTAACCGAGAAGCGCCTTTGCCATGATGGATGGTCCTCCACACTGAGTGACCGACCGAAGCGGTGTGGGTCGTGAGGGAATCGCACCCGCGGATGTCCGGCAGCGACTGTCAGTCACTGCGCTTACTACTGCCAGCACTGCCAAACAGCTCAGGTGCGCGGGGCTTCCAGCGTCTCACCAAAAAGTTTGACGGTCAACACGATCACGCCCCGTATCGGCGGGCGGTCCGGCCGGCTCGGGCGGCGGGGAGGTCGGCCTCCGTTCCGAGCCTTCCACGAATCGATCTCCCCGGCAACGCCGCGACGGTGAATGCGCAGTTCCGACCGTGTGCGGTCCATCCGGCGATGCGATCAGTCCATGATCGGTCGATCGGTCACCGGATCTCGAAGCCGTCGTAGCCACCGCGCGGTGTGCCCCAGATCTCTGTCACCCCGTCCACCCTCCCGGGCGTGTCGGCGGAGCGGAGCCAGTCCAGCAGCCGGTGGCAATTCTCACGTTGACCTTCCGCCACCACCTGCACTCGGCCGTCGTCGAGATTGAGCGCGAAGCCGACCATTCCTCCGACCTCCAGAGCATTGGCCCTGGTGAACCAGCGGAAGCCCACTCCCTGTACTCGGCCGCGTACCCAGGCGGTCAGCCGGACGTCTTCATTCATGCATGAACGCTAACGGGGCAAACGATTCCGGAGCACATCGCCCCCCTGGGCTCATCGGCTACAGTCCCCCACCAATGCTTCACCCGTTCGGGTGCGCAGGGTCGATCTTGTGAGGGAAGGCAAGCCGCCGATGGGACGCCACCGACTCCACGCCACGCCGCGCCGCGGCGTCCGGCGCCGCACCGTCGTGCTGGGCGGGGTGCTCGGCGTGTCCGTGGCGGTGGCCCTCGGCACGGCGGCCGTCACGACCGGCTTCGTGCCAGTCGGCGGCTCCTTCCCCTACGTGGGCACGGACTCCGGGAGCCGGACGGAGGCCGGGGCGCAGCCGTCGGCGAGCCCCGAGCGGCAGGCGCCGGAGCAGCAGGGCGGTCTGGCCAACCTGTCCGGCCGCGCCTCCTCCGCCCCCGAGACGGGCGCCCCCTCGGCCTCCCCCTCCCCTTCGGTCTCGGTTTCCCCGTCGGCCTCACCCTCGACGGCCCCCTCCCCGTCGGCCTCACCCTCGACGGCCCCCTCCCCTACGGCCCCGGCCAAGGAGCCGGAGAAGAGCGCCGCCCCGCAGACCACGAAGCCCGCGCCCCCGAAGACGACCGCGCCGAAGCCGCCGGCCCCCAAGCCCTCCGCGACGACGCCCGACGACGGGCACTCCGCGGAGGAGGCCGCCGTCCTCACGCTGGTGAACCAGGAGCGGGCCCAGGCCGGGTGCGTCCCGGTCCGCGCGAACCCGCCGCTGGCCTCGCTGGCCGCGGCCTTCAGCAAGGACATGGCCGTGCGGGGCTTCTTCGACCACACCGACCCGGACGGGAACACCCCCTGGAACCGGGCCGACAAGGCCGGGATCTCCGGCCTCGGCGGCGAGAACATCGCGCGCGGCCAGGGTGACGCCAAGTCCGTGATGGAGGCCTGGATGAACAGCCCGGGCCACAAGGCGAACATCCTCAATTGCGAATACCGGACCCTGGGCGTGGGCGTCCACTTCGGCGCCGGCGGCCCCTGGTGGACCCAGGACTTCGGCTTCTGACGGTCCCGCCCGCCCGGATTCCGGGCGGGCCTGCGGGCGGAGCGCCCTCCCCGGTGCCGGTCAGACGCCGGACGCCGCCAGCGCTGCCCGGCCGGCCAGGACCACGCGGGCGTGCTCGGCGACCCGGCGGCCGAGGTGCTCGGCGGTCGCGATGTCGGCCTTGTGCACGCCCTCCGGGCCCTCGTCGGAGTTGGTCTGGGCGGCCGCGCCGGAGGAGAAGCCGAGGCGGTTGAGGTCGAACTCGGTACCGGCGGTGGAGTTCCAGCCCGGCTTCAGGCCCAGGTTGACCCAGCTCATGCCGTGCTGGGAGGCCAGCATCTGGAAGAACTGCAGGGTGTTCAGCTTGTCTCCGGCCTTGGAGGCGGAGTTGGTGAAGCCCGCGGCGATCTTGTCCTGCCACACGTCGCCGAACCAGCGCTTCGAGGTGGCCTCGGCGAAGACGTGGAAGGCGCCGGAGGCGGTGCCCATGTAGGTCGGGGAGCCGAAGACGATCGCGTCGGAGCCGTCCAGCAGTTCCCACTCGGCGTCGGTGATCGCGTCGACCTTGATCAGGTGGACCGTGGCACCCGTGGCGGCGGCGCCCTCCCGCACGGCCTCGGCGACGACGGCGGTGTGCCCGTAGCCGGAGTGGTAGGCGATCGAGACGACGGGGGCGGACGCGGTGCTGGACATGGTGGTTCTCCTCAAGAGCGGGTGCGGGTGCACCGCCGTGCGCCGGGCACGGGGCGGTGCGACGAGAGAAAGAGAACCACTAACTTTTCGAAAGCGCAAGCCGACAGTTAGCGCTGCCTGGGAGTACGCTGTCCCCATGGAGACCCCTGTCTGTACCGACGCCACCACGGCCGACCTGCCGTTCGACGTCTTCGCGCGCGCCTGCCCGTCCCGGGAAACCCTGGAACACGTCACGGGCCGCTGGGGCAGCCTCACCGTCGGCGCCCTGCGCGACGGCCCCTGCCGCTTCAACGAGCTGCGCCGCCGGGTCGAGGGCGTGAGCGAGAAGATGCTCTCCCAGACCCTGCACGCCCTGGAGCGCGACGGCATCGTCCACCGCGAGGCCCAGCCCACCAACCCGCCCCGGGTCGACTACGAGCTCACCCCGCTCGGCTGCGAGGTCGCCGACCGCCTGCTCTCCTTGATCCACTTCCTGGAGGGCAGCATGGACGAGGTCCTCACCTCCCGGCAGTCCTACGACACCGCGCGCGGCGGCCGCTGACAGCGCGGACAGAAGTAGCTCGACCGGTTCATCCACGCCCGCCGCCGGATCGGTGTGCCGCAGCGCCGGCAGGGCTCGCCCTCGCGCCCGTACGCGTCGAGGGACCGGTCGAAGTAACCGGATTCGCCGTTCACGTTGACGTACAGGCTGTCGAAGCTGGTCCCGCCGACGTCCAGCGCGGCGTTCATGACCTCCCGCGCCCTGGCCAGGAGTTCCGCGCTCCGGGGGCGGGTGAGGGTGGCGGTGGGGCGCTCGTAGTGCAGCTTCGCGCGCCACAGGGCCTCGTCGGCGTAGATGTTGCCGACCCCGCTGATCAGGGACTGGTCCAGCAGCGCCCGCTTGAGCGTGGTGCGCTTGGCACGCAGCGCCAGGTGGTAGGCCCCCTCGTCGAAGAGCGGGTCGAGCGGGTCGCGGGCGATGTGCGCGATGACGTCGGGCAGCCCCTCGGCGCTGCCGGGGACGGTCTCGTGCAGCGAGAGCCCGCCGAAGGTCCGCTGGTCGACGAAGCGCAGCTCGGTCCCGGCGTCGTCGTCGAAGCGGATCCGGATCCGCAGGTGCTTCTCGTCGGGGGCGCCGGCCGGCTGCACCAGCAGCTGCCCGCTCATCCCGAGGTGCCCGAGGACGGACAGGTCCCCCTCCTGAAGCGGCAGCCAGAGGTACTTGCCGCGGCGCCTCGGCACACCGATGGTCTGCCCGGCCAGGCGCGCCGCGAAGTCGGCTCCGCCCGCCGGGTGGCGGCGTACGGCCCTGGGGTGGAGCACCTCCACGGACTCGACGGTCCGCCCGGCCACCCAGCGCTCCAGGCCGCGCCGTACCACTTCGACCTCGGGCAGCTCGGGCACGGTTCTCCTCCGGGTTCGACGCGGATCCGCTGGCTGCGGCCGAGCCTACCGGCCCTTGCCACGGCCCCCGGAAACGGGTCCGCCCCGCCCCCCGCCGAAGCGGAGGGCGGGGCGGGAACGTCCCGAAGGAAGGGTCAGGCGCCGGGCGCCGGGTCGACGGGCGTCGGCGCCCCGCCGTCCCCGGCCTCGGTCCCGGCCGGAGCCGGGTCCTGCGCCGGAGCGGCCGCGGCCACGGCCGCTGCCGCGATCCGCTCGTCCGCGGCGGCACGGATCCCGCGCCACGCGGACTCCGCCGCCTGCTGTTCCGCTTCCTTCTTGCTGCGGCCGGTGCCGGTGCCGTACGAGACACCACCGACGCGAGCGGCAGCGGTGAAGGTTTTCTCGTGGTCCGGTCCGGTCTCGGTGACCAGGTACTCGGGCACGCCGAGCCCTTCGGCCGCCGTGAGCTCCTGGAGACTGGTCTTCCAGTCCAGGCCGGCCCCGAGGTTGGAGGACTTCTCGATGAGCGGGTCGAAGAGCCGGTGGACCAGCTCCGAGGCCGCGTCGAGGCCCTGGTCGAGGTAGACCGCGCCGATCACCGCTTCAAGGGTGTCGGCGAGGATGGAGGCCTTGTCCCGGCCACCCGTGCCCTCTTCACCGCGGCCGAGCCGGATGAAGGAGCCGAGATCGAGGCCGCGCCCGACCTCCGCCAGTGCGCGAGAGTTGACCACCGCGGCCCGCAGTTTGGCCAGCTGGCCTTCCGGCAGATCGGGGTGGGTGGTGTACAGCGTGTCCGTGACCACCAGGCCCAGCACGGAGTCCCCGAGGAACTCCAGGCGTTCGTTGGTGGGCAGACCGCCGTTCTCGTACGCGTACGAACGGTGGGTCAGCGCACGCACCAGAAGGGCGGACTCGAGTCGATACCCGAGCCGCCCTTCCAGAAGCGTGTGGGACGAGGCCGCGTTGTTACTGTCTGCCTGCTTCTCAGCGTTGGACAGCTCAGACATTGCGCCTCTCACCAGCCGCTCAGACCTCGAGGACCTGGCGCTTGTTGTAGGTGCCGCAGCTCGGGCACGCAATGTGCTGGAGCTTCGGCTCCTGGCAACGCTCGCACGAAACCAGGGTGGGGACCGCAGCCTTCCACTGCGACCGGCGGTGGCGCGTGTTGCTGCGCGACATCTTCCGCTTCGGAACAGCCACGGCTACTTCTCCTGCTTCTCGGCGGCGCCCTGAACTCCGTCAGAGGCAGTGCCGCTCATGTTGTCCTTCTCATCGCCCTGATCGGTGACGAGTCCCTGCAGTGCCGCCCAACGGATGTCGACGGCGTCATGGTGGTGGTCCGGGTCGTCGTTCAGGCTGGTCCCGCAATCGGGGCACAGTCCGAGACAGTCCTCCCGGCACACCGGCTGCATCGGCAGTGCGAGCACCACCGCATCCCGCAGCACGGGTTCGAGGTCGAACAAACCGTCCTCGAGGAAAAGCGCGTCCTCGTCGTCCTCGGCGTCGTCGGCCGGCTCCGCCTTGGAGCGGGTCCGGTCGTCGGCGTCAGGGTACGAGAACATCTCCTGGAAGTCCGCCTTGAGCTCACGCTCGACGGCCTCCAGACACCTTACGCACTCCCCCACGGCCGATGCACGGGCGGTGCCTGTGACAAGCACCCCTTCCATGACCGACTCCAGGCGGAGGCTGAGCTTCAGCGGGGCGCCTTCCGGCACTCCGATGACTCCGACGAGACCGAAGTCCGCCGGGGTCTCGATCTCGCGGGAGAGCCGCTGCATGGCACCAGGACGCCGACCCAGCTCGTGCGTGTCGAACACGAGGGGGTTGCGGTGGTCGAGGCGGGTATTCAGGGCCGTTCCTGCTTTCACAGATCGCTGAAGATCGAGTTCCTGCCACGTGAGCGAAGAGACGCTTACGGGCAGCATGGATCGCGGTGCATACGCGCGACCGAAGAGCCAGGATACCCGGCGCTTCGCTCTGAGCCCAATCCGGGGCTAGCGCCCCTGTTCGTACTGGCGCAGCTGATCCAGATTGATCATGCTCGTGTCGAAGAAGCTGGTCTCGTCCAGAGCGGGCTGCTGCGGCACCTGCTGCTGGGGGTGGCGGTCCTGGGGCTGCTGGTAGGCGCCGTACGGGTCGGGCTGCTGTTGCTGCTGGTAGACCGCGTACGGGTCGGGCTGCTGCGGGACCCCGTAGGAGTGGCCCGTGTACGGGTCCTGGTAGGCGTACGCGTCCTGCTGCTGGGCGGCCGGCTGCTGCGGGTAGGGGTACGCGTCGTACTGCGGCGCGGGCTGTGCCTGCGGGGGGAGTTGCGCCCGCACCGGGCCGGGTTCCGGCTCGGCCAGGCCGGCCAGGAAGTCCGCGTCGCTCGACGGGCGGGCCCCGGTGAGGCCGGCCGCGTCCTGGGCGGCCATGTGCGCGCCGAGGTCGTCCGTCGGGACCCTGCCCAGCAGCTTCTGGCGGCCCCGGCCGACGGCATCCAGGGTCTTGGCCAGCACCGCCTCGAAGGTCGCCAGCTTGGTGTCCACGTACGCGTCCGCCTGCCGGCGCTGCTCCTGCGGGTCGTGGCTGCGCTCGGGGGCGTCCGCGTCGGCGAAGCCCTGCTCGTCGAGGCCCGGACCGCGCCCCAGGAGCTTCTCGCGGCCTCGGTCCACGGAGCCGATGGTCTTGCTGAGGACGACCTCGAAGTTGGCGAGCTTGCTGTCGACGTAGTCGTCCGCCTCGGCCCGGACCTCCTCGGCCTCGCGGCGCGCGTCCGCCAGGATCCGGTCCGCCTCGGCCTGCGAGCGGCGGGCGATCTCGGTGTCGGAGATCAGCGAACCCCGCTGGGCGTGCGCGGACTCGATGATCCGGTCCGCCTCCCGGCGGGCCTCCTCGACCATCTGCTCGCGCCCGCCGATCAGTTCGGCGGCCTGGGCGAGGGCGCCGGGCAGGGCCTGGCGCACCTCTTCGAGACGCTCCAGGAGCTCCGCACGGTTGATCACGCAGGACGCCGACATGGGCATGGACCGGGCGCCGCCGACGGCCGCGACGATCTCGTCGAGCTTCTTCTGTACGTCCATGGGGGCTCGCACTCTCTCTGCCTCGGACGGGTCCTGTGCCGGACGGGACCACTGACGGAGACGACTGTAGGGCCACCGGCCGGACGCGCGGCGCGGACCGGGGAAGCCCGGTCCGGCCGCCGCCGCCTCACTTCGCGCGCAGCCGCTCGATCAGCGCCGCGTGCACGTGCGCGGGGAGCAGGTGGGTGACGTCGCCGCCCCAGGTCGCGACCTCCTTGACCAGGGAGGACGACAGGAAGCTGTAGGTGGGGATGGTCGGGACGAACAGCGTCTCGACGCCCGACAGGCCGCGGTTCATCTGGGCCATCTGGAGTTCGTAGTCGAAGTCGCTGACCGCGCGCAGGCCCTTGACGATGGCCGGGATGTCCCGCTGCTTGCAGAAGTCGACGAGCAGGCCGTGGAAGGCCTCGACCTCGACGTTGCCGTAGTCGGCGGTCGCCTCGCGGATCAGCTCGATCCGCTCCTCCACGGTGAACAGGCCCTGCTTCGACTGGTTGATCATCACGGCGACGTGCACCACGTCGTACAGCCTGGCGGCGCGCCCGATGACGTCGAGGTGTCCGTTGTGGATGGGATCGAAGGACCCCGGACAGACCGCGCGGCGCAACTGAACTCCCTCGTTCATGAGTCTTCGCTGGTGGAGGCGGCGCGACCGTACCAAAGGGTGCCCTCGCCGTACTTCCGCGAACGGAGCGGCTCGAAGCCCTCGGGCCACGGGAACGCTCCGCTCCTCGTGCTCCGCTCCACGGTGACGAGCGCATCGTCGGTGAGCCAGCCATTGGACCGGAGTGTGAGGAGGATCTCCCCAAGATCGCCGTGCTCGACGGCGTACGGCGGGTCCAGGAAGACGATGTCGTACGGGTCCCCCTGCGCGGTCGCCGCCACGACCTGCTCGGCCTTGCCGGCCCGGAATTCGGCGCCGGGCAGGCCCAGCGTCCTGATGTTGTCCCGGATGGCCTTGGAGGCCTTGGCGTCGGCCTCGACCAGCAGGGCGTGGGCCGCGCCCCGGGAGAGGGCCTCCAGGCCCACGGCGCCGGAGCCGCCGTAGAGGTCGAGCACCCGGGAGCCCTCCACCCCGTGCAGGGACTCCCACGTGGAGAAGAGCCCTTCGCGCATCCGGTCGGAGGTCGGGCGGGTGCCGGTGCCGGGCGGCACGGCCAGCCTCCGCCCGCCGGCGGTGCCGGCGATCACGCGGGTCATCTGGGGTCCTTCGGTGCTCGGGGGTTCGTTCGACGCTCCCCCATTGTCAGCCCTTCTCCAGGTACTGCTCCCGCTCGGTGTCCAGCAGGGCGTCCAGGGCGGTGCGCAGGCCGGGGAGACCGGTCAGCTCGGGATCGCCGGCGACGACGCGGGTGGCCTCCTCGCGGGCCTGGGCGATGACCTCCTCGTCCTCGATGACGGCGAGCATGCGCAGCGAGGAGCGCACGCCCGACTGGGCCTGGCCGAGGACGTCGCCCTCGCGGCGCTGCTCCAGGTCGATCCGGGAGAGTTCGAAGCCGTCGAGGGTGGCGGCGACGGCGCCGAGCCGGGCACGCGCCGGGCTGGCCTCGTGCATCTCGCTGACCAGCAGGCACAGGCCCGGGGCGGAGCCGCGGCCGACGCGGCCGCGCAGCTGGTGGAGCTGGGAGACGCCGAAGCGGTCGGCGTCCATGATCACCATGACGGTGGAGTTGGGGACGTTGACGCCGACCTCGATGACGGTGGTGGCGACGAGCACCTTGACCTCGCCGGCGGCGAAGCGGCGCATGACGTCGTCCTTGTCGGCGGGGTCCATCCGCCCGTGCAGGACCTCGACGCGGAGCCCGGCGAGCGGTCCCTTCGCGAGCTGCTCGGCGATCTCCAGCACGGCGAGCGGGGGGCGCTTGTCGCCGTCCTCCTCGGCGGCCTTCTTCTTCTTGGGCTCGTCCTCGCCGTCCCCGATCCGGGGGCAGACCACGTAGGCCTGGTGGCCGTTCTCGACTTCCTCACGGACGCGTTCCCAGGCCCGGGTGAGGAAGTGGGGCTTGTCCTTGGCGGGCACGACGTGGGTGGCGATCGGGGAGCGGCCGGCGGGCAGCTGGTCGAGGACGGAGGTCTCCAGGTCGCCGAAGACGGTCATCGCGACGGTGCGCGGAATGGGGGTGGCGGTCATGACGAGCAGGTGCGGGGGCTGCTTGCCCTTCGACCGCAGCGCGTCGCGCTGTTCGACGCCGAAGCGGTGCTGTTCGTCGACCACGACGAGGCCGAGGTCGTGGAACTGGACCTTGTCCTCGATGAGCGCGTGGGTGCCGATGACGATGCCCGCCTCGCCGGTGACCAGGTCGAGCAGGGCCCGGCGGCGGGCGGGCACGCCCATGGAGCCGGTGAGCAGCACCACCTTGGTGCCCTGGTCGGAGCCGCCGAGCATGCCGCCCTCGGCGAGCTCGCCCATCATCTCGGTGATGGACCGGTGGTGCTGCTGGGCGAGCACTTCGGTGGGCGCGAGCATCGCGGCCTGCCCGCCGCTGTCGACCACGGCGAGCATGGCCCGCAGGGCGACCATTGTCTTCCCACTGCCGACCTCGCCCTGGAGGAGGCGGTGCATGGGGTGGCTGGTGGCGAGGTCGTCGAAGATCTCCCGGGACACGTTCTGCTGGCCGTCGGTGAGGGTGAAGGGGAGCTTCGCGTCGAAGGAGTCGAGGAGGCCGCCCGGGGCGGGGCGGCGGGGGACGGCGGGGAGCTGGGAGTCGGCGTGGCGGCGGCGGGCGAGGGCGACCTGGAGGACGAAGGCCTCGTCCCACTTCAGGCGTTGGCGCGCGTCCTCGATGTCGGCCTTGGTGGTGGGGCGGTGGATCTTGAGGAGGGCCTCGGTGAGCGGGACGAGCCCGCGGCCCTCGCGCAGGGCGGGCGGGAGGGGGTCCACGGTCTCCTGGGCGGCGGGCAGGACCGCGTCCACGCATTTGGCGATCTTCCAGGACTCCAGCTTGGCGCAGGCCGGGTAGATCGGGATGAGCCGGTTCGCGAAGGCGGTCGCCGCGTCCCCTTCGGAGGCGTCGGCGCCGAGGAGTTCGTAGGCGGGGTGCGAGAGCTGGAGCTTGCGGTTGAACATGCCGACCTTGCCCGCGAACATGGCGCGGGTGCCGGGCAGCAGGTCCTTGTGCGGTTTGTGGACGCCCGCTCCGAAGAAGACCAGCTGGAGCCGGCCGCTGCCGTCGGTGATGGTGACTTCGAGGCGTTTGCCGCGGCCGCCGTTGAAGGTCAGGATCCGGGCGTCGGCGACCTGGGCGACGACCGTCACGTGCTCGTCGAGCTGATCGGCGAGCTCGGTCAGCGGGGTCAGCTCGCCGCGCTCGGCGTACCGCCGGGGGTAGTGGTGGAGCAGGTCCAGGGCCGTGTGCAGGCCGAGCTGCTCGGCCAGCACCTTGGCGGTGGCGGGGCCGAGGGTCTTCTTGAGGTCTTCGTCGAGCGCGGGCACGTGTTCCATTGCACACCATCGCGCTGACAAGGCCGCTATTCCACCCCGATGAGCAGTGGCGCCGAGTACCGGCCGCCCCGGTAGGTGACCGTGTCGACGGCGAGGTGCCCGTGCTGCACGTACGCCTCCAGGCGTGCGGCGAGGGCGTCGGGGACCTCGGGGCCCAGGACCAGGGTGACCAGTTCGCCGCCGGAGCCGAGCATCCGCGCCAGGACCGCCTCGGCCGTCTCGGGCAGGCCGGCGCCGATGACGGCGACGTCGCCGTCGATCAGGCCGAGCACGTCGCCGGCCTGGCAGATGCCGGCGGAGGTGAAGGACTGCCGTTCGGCGACGGCCAGTTCTCCGTAGCGGGTGGCGCCGGCGGCGGCGGTCATGGCGACGACGTCCTCGTCGAAGCTGCCGTCCGGGTCGTGCACGGCGAGGGCGGCCAGGCCCTGGACCGCGGAGCGGGTGGGGATGACGGCGACCCGTACGCCGTCGGCGCGGGCCTGTTCGGCGGCGGCCGCGGCGGCGGCCCGCAGGTCGGCGGCGCCGGGCAGCAGGACCACCTCGCGGGCGTGGGCCCGGCGGATCGCGTCGAGCAGCACGGGGACGGCCGGCGGCTCGCCGGGGCGGGCCAGTACGGCGGTGGCGCCGGCCTCGCCGCACAGTCCGGCCAGCCCCTCGCCCTGGACGACGGCGACGACGGCCCGCTGGACGCGGGGGGCCCGCGCGAGGCGGCGCTCGTCGCCGAAGTGGGTGATGCGGATCCGGTAGGGCCGTCCGGCGACCACTCCCGCCTCTACGGCCGCGCCGGGGTCGTCGACGTGGACGTGGACGTTCCACAGCATGTCGCCGCCGACCACCACCAGGGAGTCGCCGAGCGCGTCGAGGGTCGCGCGCAGCTCCCCGACCGCCTCCTCGCCGGCCTCCAGCAGGTAGACCACCTCGTAGGCGGGTCCGCCCAGCTCCTCGGCGCACGGCCGGTCGTCCCGCGGGCCGGGCACGGCCCGGCCGCGTGCCGGTTCGGCCTCGGGTTCCTGTCCGGACAGCGCCTGCCACAGGGCTCCGAGTACGGCGACCAGCCCGCAGCCCCCGGCGTCGACGACTCCGGCCCGCCCCAGCGCGGCGAGCTGGCCCGGGGTCTCGGCGAGGGCCGCGCGGGCTCCCTCGTAGGCGGCCCGCGCCACGTCGGCGGCGGTCGCGGCGGCTGCTCCGGCGGTCGCCGCGGCCCGGGCGGCGGCTCCGGCGACGGTGAGCATGGTGCCCTCGACCGGGTGCGCGACGGCCTGGTAGGCCTCCTCGGCGGCCCGGGTCAGGGCGCGGGCCAGCAGCGGGCCGCCGTCGCGGCCGTCGGGCTCGGCGCCCAGGACGTCGGCGACCCCGCGCAGCAGCTGGGCGAGGATCGTCCCGGAGTTGCCCCGGGCGCCTATGAGGGCGCCGTACGCGTAGGCCCGTACGGCCTCGGGCAGGGAGGGGGTCGCGGGTGTGCCGTCGGTCACGCGGGCGGGGGGTTCGGCGAAGGCCTCGGTCAGGGCGCGGTCCGCGGACTCGGCGGTGAGGTAGAGGTTGGTGCCGGTGTCGGCGTCCGCGACCGGGTAGACGTTGATCGCGTCGATGTCCTCGCGGGCCCGGCCCAGTGCGGCCAGGGCCAGCGAGCTCCAGGTGCGCACCGCTTCGGCGTCGAGGGTGTGCGGGCCAGGCTCGTGCGCCACCGGGCGTTCCTCCTTGTGCGGGCCAGGGTTCACCGCAGGGTAACGAAGGACGGGCCCCGGCTCGGGACCCCGGGGCGGAGCCCGCCCCCGTCATGGTAGTTTTCTTGGACCCAAGCAGTCGTTGTATGCTGCTCAGGTTGCCCGTCGAGAGTCGGGTCATTCGTCCGGCAAGCCACTTCAGATCTCTGATTCCGGTGCGCCGGATTCCACCGTAATTGCATCTGAAGTCTTGGAGTGACCTGTGGCTGCCAACTGCGACGTTTGCGCCAAGGGGCCGAGCTTCGGCAACAACATCTCCCACTCGCACCGCCGCACCTCGCGTCGCTGGAACCCGAACATCCAGCGTGTCCGTGCCGTGGTCAATGGGACGCCGAAGCGCCTCAACGCCTGCACCTCGTGCATCAAGGCCGGCAAGGTCTCGCGCTGACGCCTCCCGTCGTCGTAGCGCAGCCCTTTCCGGTTGCCAAGAAGGCCGGTTCACCTCTGGTGAACCGGCCTTTTGTCTTTCCCGGGACGGTGCGGGGAAGGGGGCGGCGAGGGTGCGGGCGCGCTCAGCGCCACTGCCAGGCGTGGTCGACGGGACCGATGCCCGCGCCGAGCGCGAAGCCGGCCGCGATGGCGCCCGTGACGTACTCCTTGGCGGCCGTGACCGCCTCCGGGACGGCGATGCCCTTGGCCAGGCCCGCCGCGACGGCGCTGGCGAGGGTGCAGCCCGTGCCGTGCGTGTGCCGGTTGTCGAAGCGGGGCGCGCGCAGCCACAGCTCCTCGGAGCCGTCGGTGAGCAGGTCCACGGCCTCACCGCCGTGGGCCGCCAGGTGGCCGCCCTTGATCAGCGCCCAGCGGGGTCCGTAGCCGAGGACGGCGTCGGCGGCCCGGCGCATGCCGTCCTCGTCGGTGACGGTCACTCCCGTGAGCTGCGCCACCTCGTCCAGGTTCGGCGTCGCCACCGTGGCCCGCGGCAGCAGTTCCAGGCGCACGGCGTCCAGCGCGGACGCGGCGAGCAGCGCGTCCCCGTGCTTGGAGACCCCGACGGGATCGACCACCACCGGGGCGTCCGTTCCGGCCAGCAGCCCGGCCACCGTTTCCACCAGCACGGCGGAGGACAGCATCCCGGTCTTGACGGCCTGGACCCCGATGTCGTCCACCACGGCCCGGTACTGGGCGGTGACGGCCTCGGCGGGCAGCTCCCAGGCCCCCCGTACGCCGAGGGAGTTCTGCGCGGTCACCGCGGTGACGACGCTCATGCCGTGCACGCCGAGGGCGAGCATGGTCTTGAGGTCGGCCTGGATGCCCGCGCCGCCGCCGGAGTCGGATCCGGCGACGGTCAGGCACAAGGGCGGGTGCGGCGCCGGCCGGCTCACTGGGACGGTCCCTCGGCGTCCGGATCGGCGCCGAAGTGGTCCCAGCCGCCGGTGCTGGTCCAGGGGGCGCCGTCCACGGTCACCTGGGGCAGCGCGGAGCGGTGCTGGACCTCCCCGATCACCTTCCAGCGGGCCGGGAGCTTCACGTCGGACGGGAAGGTCGCCACGATGGCGTGGTCCTCGCCCCCGGTCAGCACCCACTGGAGCGGGTCCACGCCGACGGCCTGGCCGATGTCGTGCATCTGGGTCGGGATGTCCACGGCCCCCGAGCGCACGTCGATGCGCACCTTGCTGGCCTCGGCGATGTGTCCGAGGTCGGCGATCAGGCCGTCGCTGACGTCGGTCATGGCGGTGGCGCCGAGTCCGGCGGCCGCGGGGCCCGCGTGGTACGGGGGCTCGGGGCGCCGGTGCGCCTCGACGAAGGCCCGCGGGGAGCGGAAGCCGCGCGAGAGCACCGCGTAGCCGGCCGCGGACCAGCCGAGCCAGCCCGTGACGGCCACGACGTCCCCGGGCCGGGCGCCGGAGCGCAGGACGGGCTCGTGGTTGCGCAGGTCGCCGAGGGCGGTGATGGAGACGGTGATGGTGTCGCCGCGCACGACGTCGCCGCCGACCACGGCCGCGCCCGCGACCTGGCATTCGTCCCGGATGCCGTCCATCAGCTCGGTGGGCCAGGTGACCGGCAGTTCCGCCGGGACGACCAGGCCCAGGAGCAGCGCGGTCGGCACCGCTCCCATGGCGGCGATGTCGGCCAGGTTCTGCGCGGCGGCCTTGCGGCCGACGTCGTAGGCCGTGGACCAGTCGCGCCGGAAGTGCCTGCCCTCCAAGAGGATGTCCGTGCTCGCCACGACCCGACGGTCGGGGGCCGACACCACCGCGGCGTCGTCGCCGGGTCCGAGCCGGACCGCCGGGGTGGTGGTGAGCCGTGAGGTGAGCTCCCGAATGAGCCCGAACTCCCCCAGCTCGCCCACAGTGCCCTTCATCGCTGTGCCCCTTCTTGGCAAGTCCGCTTGCGGTCGCGAGCCGTCACAGCTCTGGGTACCGTCAACAGATACGTCAACTTCTGCTCTCCGTGCGCCCCGCTGTGCGTGGCGCCGGGCCCACGGGTCTCCCCGCGGCGCACGGCGACGCGGTACCGTGGCGTCTCTTCCCCGGGCCCGCCCGATCTCCCTGGGCCCATCCGAAGGTTAGGGGAAATGATCCTCGTGGCCGCCCTGGAGGTTCTGTGGTACAGGCGTACATCCTCATCCAGACCGAGGTGGGCAAGGCGTCGTTCGTCGCCGAGTCCATCGGAAAGATCGCGGGGGTGATCCAGGCCGAGGACGTGACGGGTCCGTACGACGTGATCGTGCGCGCCCAGGCCGACACGGTCGACGATCTCGGCCGCATGGTGGTCGCCAAGGTCCAGCAGGTGGAGGGGATCACCCGCACCTTGACCTGCCCCGTGGTCCATCTGTAGCCCCCGTCTACTCTTGGCCGGTGATGTCACTCCACCGCCGGCCGTTCCGTCTAGCCGCCCCACTGGCCCTGCTGGCCCTCGCGGGCTGCGCCCCGGGGGATTCCGGGGCCCGGGTGGATCCGCCGCCCGCGCCGCCGGCCGACGTCGCGGGGCTCTGTGCGTCGCTGCACAAGGAGCTCCCGGAGACGGTGGCGGGACTGGCCCGGACCGCCACCGAGCCGGTGTCGGATCTGACCGCCGCGTGGGGCGGCTCGGCGATCGTACTGCGGTGCGGTATCCCCAAGCCCCCCGCGATGGCCGATCCGAAGCAGGAGGGCGTCGAGGTCAA
The DNA here is from genome assembly GCF_052114405.1 of Streptomyces sp. M-16. Lineage (NCBI taxonomy): Bacteria > Bacillati > Actinomycetota > Actinomycetes > Kitasatosporales > Streptomycetaceae > Streptomyces > Streptomyces sp. M-16. The sequence goes on from NZ_JBFRER010000004.1 coordinate 151,315, forward strand.
CGGCGTCGGATGGCTGTTGGAGAAGATGTCCGACGGCGGCTTCCGGTTCACCACCGGGGCACGGCTGGCGTACACGGAGGTCCGGGTCGACAAGGAGCATGCCACGGACGCGGGGATGCTGGTCGGTCTGTCCACCGCCGTGGCCAAGTCGGTGCCGGTGGGCATCTCCTCCTACTGACCCCGCCGGGCCCGCTCCCGCTCACACCGCCGCCCGTCGGCCGCCCCTCTCGGGGCGGACGGCGGGCGGTCGGCTGTACGGGGCCGGGTGCGGCTAGCGCAGCCCGGTGGAGCGGCGCAGGGCCGCCTGGAGCAGGAGGTCCACCAGCTCCTGGTACTCGATGCCCGACTCCTGCCACATCCGCGGGTACATGGAGATCGGCGTGAACCCGGGCATGGTGTTGATCTCGTTGATGACGAAGGTGCCGTCCTCGGTGAGGAAGAAGTCGGCGCGCACCAGGCCCTCGCAGGACGCGGCCTCGAAGGCCTCGATCGCGAGCCGCTGCACCTCGGCGGTCTGCTCCGGGGTGAGCGGGGCGGGCACGAGTCCGGTGGCGGAGTCGATGTACTTCGCCTCGAAGTCGTAGAAGTCGTGGCTGGAGACCGGCGGGATCTCGGCCGGGACGCTCGCGCGCGGCCCGTCCTCGAACTCCAGCACGCCGCACTCGATCTCGCGGCCCCGCAGCAGCGCCTCCACGATGACCTTCGGGTCGTGGCGGCGGGCCTCGTGGACGGCCGCTTCCAGACCGGAGGGGTCGTCGACCTTGGTGATGCCGATGGAGGAGCCGGCGCGGGCGGGCTTGATGAACAGCGGCCAGCCGTGCTCGCCCGCGAAGTCCAGGATCTTCGCCGTGGCGGCGGCCGGGTCGGCCTCCCACTCACGGGGACGGATGGTCACGTACGGGCCGACCTTCAGCCCGAAGGAGGTGAACACCCGCTTCATGTAGTCCTTGTCCTGGCCGACGGCCGAGGCGAGGACGCCCGAACCGACGTAGGGGATCCCGGACAGCTCCAGGAGGCCCTGGAGGGTGCCGTCCTCGCCGTACGGACCGTGCAGGACGGGGAAGACGACGTCGACCTCGCCCAGCGCCTTGGGGACGGCACCCGGCTCGGTGTAGACGATCTCGCGGCTGGCGGGGTCCACGGAGAGCACGACGGTGCCGTCCGGGGACTCCGCCAGGGTGTCCACGCTCGGGAGGGCGCGGTCCGCGATGGCCATGCGCTCGGGGTCGTCGGCGGTCAGGGCCCACCGGCCGTCCGTGGTGATGCCGATGGGCAGCACCTCGTACTTGGCGCGGTCGATGGAGCGCAGCACCGCGCCCGCCGTGACGACCGAAATGGCGTGTTCCGAGCTGCGGCCGCCGAACACGACGGCCACGCGGGGCTTGCGGCCCTGCTGCTCAGGGGTCTGGGGGAGGTTCTCGCTGCTCATATCGCCACGAGGGTACCCGCTCACACGTCCGGAAAGGACTCAGCGGCGTTCCGGTTTCGCGCTGCGCCCCATCAGTTCCTTCAGCGCGACCAGCGGGGGCTTGCCGTGGTGCACGATGTCGACCACCGTGTCGGTGATCGGCATGTCCACCCCGTACCGGCCGGCCAGATCCGCCACGGACTGGCAGGACTTGACGCCCTCGGCGGTCTGCCTGGTGACCGCGATGGTCTCCTCCAGGGTCATCCCGCGGCCCAGGTTGGTGCCGAAGGTGTGGTTCCGGGAGAGCGGCGAGGAGCAGGTGGCGACCAGGTCGCCGAGGCCCGCGAGGCCGGAGAAGGTGAGCGGGTCGGCGCCCATGGCGTGGCCCAGGCGGGTGGCTTCGGCCAGGCCGCGGGTGATGAGGGAGCCCTTGGTGTTGTCGCCCAGGCCCATGCCGTCCGCGATCCCGACGGCGAGGCCGATGACGTTCTTGACGGCGCCGCCGAGCTCGCAGCCGATGACGTCGGTGCTCGTGTACGGGCGGAAGTACGCGGTGTGGCAGGCGGCCTGGAGGCGCCGGGCCACGGCCTCGTCCACGCAGGCGACGACCGAGGCGGCGGGCTGGCGGGCGACGATCTCGCGGGCCAGGTTGGGCCCGGTGACCACGGCGACGCGCTCGGCGGGGACCTTGGCCACCTCTTCGATGACCTCGCTCATCCGCTTGGCGGTGCCGAGTTCGATGCCCTTCATCAGGGAGACGAGCACGGCGTCGGCGGGCAGCAGCGGGGCCCACGCGGCGAGGTTGGCGCGAAGGGTCTGCGAGGGGATGGCCAGGACGGCGAAGTCCGCGTCGCGGGCGGCCTCGGCCGCGTCGGTGGTGGCGCGGAGGTTCGCGGGCAGTTCGACACCGGGGAAGTAGTCCGGGTTGGTCCGGCCGGTGTTGATGGCGTCGGCGAGCTCCTGGCGGCGGCCCCACAGGGTCACCTCGCAGCCGGCGTCGGCGAGCACCATGCCGAAGGCCGTGCCCCAGGAGCCCGTTCCGAAGACGGCCGCCTTCACGGGACGTGTCACTTGTCGCCCTCCCCCGCGGCGTTGCGCCGCTGCTCCGCCCTGGCCTTGCGGTGGTCGTACGGCTGCGCCGGCGCGTTCTGCCCGCGCAGTTCCTCCAGGAGCCCGGTGATGTCGGCCATGATGGCCTCGGTGGCCCCCTTGAGGACATCCGGAGTGGGTTCCCGGTCGTAGTAGGCCGAGAGGTCCACGGGCGGTCCCGCGAGCACCTGGAGGGTCTTGCGGGGGAACAGGCGGACCTTGTTCTCCTTGGCGTAGGGCGGCATCGCGAGGTTCGCGCCCCACTGGGCCACCGGAATGACCGGGGCCTTGGTGATCAGCGCCACGCGGGCGACACCGGTCTTGCCGGCCATCGGCCACATCTCGGGATCGCGGGTGAGGGTGCCCTCCGGGTAAAAGGCCACGCATTCACCGCGCTCGACGGCGTCGACGGCCGCCCGGAATGCGTCCAGGGCGTTCGTGGTCTCCCGGTAGACGGGGATCTGTCCGGAGCCGTGGAGGATCATGCCGACAAAAGGCACCTTGAAGAGTCCGGCCTTGGCGAGCAATCGGGGCACCCGGCCGGTGTTGTACTGGAAGTGCGCGTAGGAGAGCGGGTCCAGATACGAGTTGTGATTGACGGCGGTGATAAATCCGCCATCAGCCGGAATGTGCTCCATTCCCCGCCAGTCCCGCTTGAAGAGCACTACCAGCGGCGGTTTTGCGATGACCGCCGCCAGGCGGTACCAGAAGCCGATTCTGCGGCGGGACACTCGGACACCTTCCTCTAGGACCGGTGCGTGGCTTGGGCACCTTCTGGGCCGGACAAGTGTCGCTTCGGGTCCGGTCCCTGTCGAGGACACCGTACGCCCCGCTCGCACCACCGGGCCCCCCTGTGGCCGGTCGGGGGCGACAATGGGCCGACCGGGGGCCGGGCGACGGCCCGCCGATGGCCGGGGCGGGTGCGGGAGCGCACCGGAGGGAAGGGGTCGGTCACGAACGCCGTGTGGAGTCTGGTGGTGCCGCTGAAGCCCTTGGCACTGGCCAAGAGCCGTCTGGCGGCGGCCGTCGGCGCGTCCCGCCCGGGGCTGGCGCTGGCCTTCGCCCAGGACACCGTGGCCGGGGCCCTGGCCTGCGCCTCGGTCGCGGATGTGGTGGTCGTCACGGACGACGTCCTGGCGGGTGCGGAACTGGCCAGGCTGGGTGCGCGGATCCTTCCCGACGCCCCCGGGGCCGGGCTCAACGCCGCCCTGGACCACGGGGCGCGGGCGGTGCGCGCGGGGCGGCCCGGGACCGCGGTGGCGGCGATCAACGCGGACCTGCCCGCCCTGCGGCCACCGGAATTGCTACGCGTGCTCGATACGGCCACGGCATTTCCGCGGGCATTTCTGGCGGATGCGGCCGGAATCGGTACGACGCTGCTTTGCGCCGGCCCGGACGTGGAATTGGCACCCTCGTTCGGCGGCCCCTCCCGGGCCCGTCATTCGGCCTCGGGGGCGGTGGAGATCTCGCTGACGGACGTCGAGAGCGTCCGCCGGGACGTGGACACCGCGGCGGACCTGCGTACGGCCCTCGCCCTCGGCGTGGGCCGGCACACGGCCCGATACAGTGCCCGTATGCAGGCGACCGCGTACACGTACGACTCCCGGACCCACAGCGGCAGTGTGCTGCTGGACGACGGCACCCCGGTGCCCTTCGAGGCCGCGGCCTTCGAGGCGGGCGGCCTGCTGCTGCTGCGCCCGGGGCAGCGCGTACGGATCGAGACGGACGGCGAGGGCCCGGCCCTGCGCATCACCCTGGTCACCCTGCAGACCTTCTGACCTGCACAAACCCCGGGCGAGCGGCCCGGGACCACGCACCGCGGGCCGGCTTCCCCCCTGGTGGGGAAACCGGCCCGGCGTGTGTGACTCGTGCCCCTTACTTCTTGCGGGCGGTGGTCTTCTTCGCGGTGGTCTTGCGCGCCGTCGCCTTCTTCGTGGCGGGCGCCTTGGTCGCCGGTGCGGCCTTCTTGGCCGCCGGGGCGGTCTTCTTGGCGGCGGCCGTGGTCTTCTTCGCCGCGGTCGCCTTGACGGCGGTGGTCTTCTTGGCCGCCGGGGCGGCCTTCTTGGCCACCGCGGTCGTCTTCTTCGCCGTCGCGGTGGTCTTCTTGGCGGCGGCCGTGGTCTTCTTCGCGGTCGCCGTGGTCTTCTTCGCGACCGCGGTCTTGGCCGCCGCCTTCCTGGCGGTGGTGGCCTTCTTGGCCGCGGCCTTCTTGACCGTCGCGGACGCCGAGGCACCGCCCGACAGGCTGCCCTTCGGCGCCTTCTTCACCGACACCTCGCCGCCCTTGGGGAGCTTCTTGGTGCCGCTGACCAGGTCCTTGAAGCCCTGACCCGCACGGAAACGGGGAACCGAGGTCTTCTTGACCCGGACGCGCTCACCCGTCTGCGGGTTGCGGGCGTAGCGGGCGGGCCGCTCCACCTTCTCGAACGAGCCGAAGCCCGTGACCGAGACCCGGTCGCCCGCGACGACCGCGCGGACGATCGCGTCGAGTACCGCGTCGACAGCGTCCGCGGCCTGCTGGCGGCCGCCAACCTTGTCGGCAATCGCTTCTACGAGCTGCGCCTTGTTCACGTCTTCCCCTTCGGAGACTTCGCCAGAACGAATGTGTTCAAGCTTATTTCGCACGTTAGGCGGATATATACCGCAAATCAAACACGAAACGGGCTAATCACCCTAGTGCCGCAACGATGTAGGCCGTTACGGAGTTCCTTCGCATCAGTCGCCTTCAGGGAATCGACCCTCGTCGAGGTCCTTCATCAACCTGTCCAGGCGCCTTGCCGCATCGACGAGATCGTGCTTCGACGCCGCAGTGACGACCAACAGCTTCCGGGACAGCGCCATCCTTACGCCCTCCGGGACTTGCAGTGTGCGCACCCTTGCGTGTGCTTCTTTCAACCGGTCCGCGACGAGTTCGTAGAGGTGCAGTTGACTGTCGCGTTCCATGCACAGATTGTGCCATCTGGGGCGAGTTGTCGCCTCACGGGGCCTCAACATACGGCTGTGCCCCCCGCCGGAAGGCGGGGGGCACAGTGTTGCCGATGTGATCACCCAAGGGTGAATAAGCGCTGATCAGGCAGGAATCAAGCCCGAATCGTGCGCGGCTTGAAGGCCGGGCGGGTGCTTTCGTAAGCGTCGATGTCCGCTTCGTTCTGAAGGGTGAGCGAGATGTCGTCCAGCCCCTCCAGCAGACGCCAGCGGGCGTTGTCGTCGAGTTCGAACTCCGCCTCGACGCCCTCGGCTCGGACCTTGCGGTCCACCAGGTCGACGGTGATTTCGGCGGTGGGGTCGGCCTCGGTCAGCTCCCAGAGCCGCTCGACGGTCTCCTGGGGCAGGACGACCGTCAGCAGACCGTTCTTCAGCGAGTTGCCGCGGAAGATGTCGGCGAAGCGCGAGGAGATGACGGTCTTGAAGCCGAAGTTCTGCAGGGCCCAGACGGCGTGCTCGCGCGAGGAACCGGTGCCGAAGTCGGGACCGGCGACCAGCACCGTGGCGCCGGCGCGCTCCGGACGGTTCGTGACGAACTCCGGGTCCTTGCGCCAGGCCTCGAAGAGCCCGTCCTCGAACCCGTCGCGGGTGATCTTCTTCAGCCAGTGGGCCGGGATGATCTGGTCGGTGTCGACGTTGCTGCGGCGCAGCGGGACGGCCCGGCCGGTGTGGGTGGTGAAGGCTTCCATGGTTCAGACTCCGGCGGTCGCGGTGGCGTCGGACAGGTCGGCGGGCGAGGCCAGGTGGCCCAGCACCGCGGTGGCGGCGGCCACCTGCGGGGAGACCAGGTGGGTCCGTCCGCCCTTGCCCTGCCGGCCTTCGAAGTTGCGGTTGGAGGTGGACGCGGAACGCTCACCCGGAGCCAGTTGGTCGGGGTTCATGCCCAGGCACATCGAGCAGCCCGCGTGCCGCCATTCGGCGCCGGCGTCCTTGAAGACCTTGTCCAGGCCCTCTTCCACGGCCTGGAGGGCGACCCGGACCGAGCCCGGGACGACCAGCATCCGTACGCCGTCGGCGACTTTGCGGCCCTCGATGATCCCGGCGACGGCCCGCAGGTCCTCGATGCGGCCGTTGGTGCAGGAACCTACGAAGACCGTGTCGACACGGATCTCGCGCAGCGGCTGCCCGGCGGTCAACCCCATGTACTCCAGGGCCTTTTCGGCGGCCAGGCGCTCCGAAGCGTCCTCGTACGAAGCCGGGTCGGGGACGGTGGCCGACAGCGGCGCGCCCTGGCCCGGGTTGGTGCCCCAGGTGACGAACGGGGACAGCGAAGCGCCGTCGATGACGACCTCCGCGTCGAAGACCGCGTCGTCGTCGGTGCGCAGCGTCTTCCAGTACGCGACCGCCGCGTCCCAGTCCTCGCCCACGGGGGCGTGGTCACGGCCCTGGAGGTAGTCGAAGGTGGTCCGGTCGGGGGCGATCATGCCCGCGCGGGCGCCGGCCTCGATCGACATGTTGCAGATGGTCATGCGGGCTTCCATCGAGAGCTTCTCGACGGCCTCGCCCCGGTACTCCAGGATGTAGCCCTGGCCGCCGCCGGTGCCGATCTTGGCGATGATCGCCAGGATCAGGTCCTTCGCGGTGACGCCCTCGGCCAGCTCGCCGGTGACGGTGATCGCCATCGTCTTCGGGCGGGCCAGCGGCAGCGTCTGGGTGGCCAGCACGTGCTCGACCTGGCTGGTGCCGATGCCGAAGGCCAGCGCGCCGAAGGCGCCGTGGGTGGAGGTGTGCGAGTCGCCGCAGACCACCGTGGTGCCGGGCTGGGTCAGGCCCAGCTGCGGCCCCACGACGTGGACGACACCCTGCTCCACGTCACCCAGCGAGTGCAGACGGACACCGAACTCGGCGCAGTTCGCCCGCAGCGTCTCCAGCTGGGCGCGGGAGACCGGGTCCGCGATCGGCTTGTCGATGTCGAGCGTGGGGGTGTTGTGGTCCTCGGTCGCGATGGTGAGGTCGAGGCGTCGGACCTTGCGGCCGGCCTGGCGCAGGCCTTCGAAGGCCTGCGGGCTGGTCACCTCGTGCAGCAGGTGGAGATCAATGAAGAGGAGATCGGGCTCGCCCTCGGCGCGCCGGACGACATGGTCGTCCCAGACCTTCTCCGCGAGTGTCCTACCCATCGCTTTCCCTCCGGCCGGCCGGTTGTGCCGGCGCTTATTAGAGATCTGTAGCGCCTGATCGCCCGCTACCCCACAGTGCGGAACGACGGCTCGGACCCAGTGGTTCGTGGACCCGCACATACAGACTCGCTGGTTCTTGGAAAAATTGAACTTGCGTTTCACAGTGTGAGACGTGAATATCGTTTCATGGACAACTCTAGCGGCGTCGGCGTTCTCGACAAGGCAGCTCTGGTACTGAGCGCACTGGAGTCCGGTCCGGCCACCCTCGCCGGGCTGGTCGCGGCGACAGGGCTCGCACGACCCACGGCACATCGCCTCGCCGTGGCACTGGAACACCACCGGATGGTGGCGAGGGACATGCAGGGCCGGTTCATCCTCGGCCCGCGGCTGGCAGAGCTTGCCGCCGCGGCCGGCGAGGACCGCCTGCTGGCGACGGCCGGACCGGTGCTCACGCACCTCCGTGACGTGACGGGCGAGAGCGCGCAGCTCTACCGTCGTCAGGGCGACATGCGCATCTGCGTGGCGGCCGCCGAGCGGCTGTCGGGCCTGCGGGACACCGTCCCGGTGGGCTCCACGCTCCCCATGAAGGCCGGATCGGCCGCACAGATCCTGATGGCCTGGGAGGAGCCCGAACGGCTCCACCGGGGCCTGCAGGGCGCGCGCTTCACGGCCACGGCCCTGTCCGGCGTACGGCGCCGCGGCTGGGCCCAGTCGATCGGCGAGCGGGAGCCCGGCGTGGCCTCCGTCTCGGCACCGGTGCGCGGGCCGTCGAACCGCGTGGTGGCCTCCGTATCGGTCTCCGGGCCGATCGAGCGCCTGACCCGGCACCCCGGGCGCATGCACGCCCAGGCCGTCATCGACGCGGCCGCCCGTCTGACGGAGGCCCTGCGCCGCTCCGGCTGAGCACCTCCCCGGTCACAGACCTCCCACCACCCCCGGGGTCCGGGGGCGCGAACGACGCCGCACACGTCCGAACTCGCGCCTCCGGGCCCGTACTTGCATGCCGGGCCGGCCCACTCGGGCTCCGGCCGGAAACAGCGAAGAGGCCCTCCGCGATGAACGCGGAGGGCCTCTCCTGTACGTACCCCCGACCGGATTCGAACCGGCGCTACCGCCTTGAGAGGGCGGCGTGCTAGGCCGCTACACAACGGGGGCTAGCTTTACTGCGGTACTGCGCTGGGCTACCAGGACTCGAACCTAGAATAAGGGAACCAGAAACCCTCGTGTTGCCAATTACACTATAGCCCAAAGGTCTAGACCGGCTAGACACTGTACCCCCGACCGGATTCGAACCGGCGCTACCGCCTTGAGAGGGCGGCGTGCTAGGCCGCTACACAACGGGGGCCCTAGCGATCCTGCATCAAGACGTCCGGGTGCGACCCTGGAGATCTCGCGGGAAGGATCTGTACCCCCGACCGGATTCGAACCGGCGCTACCGCCTTGAGAGGGCGGCGTGCTAGGCCGCTACACAACGGGGGCAAAGCACTGCGTTACTGCTGCACTGCGCTGGGCTACCAGGACTCGAACCTAGAATAAGGGAACCAGAAACCCTCGTGTTGCCAATTACACTATAGCCCACCGAACTTCAACCCCCTGGGGGGCTTTCGTTTGGTTAGCGCCTCCGTTTCCGGCCTTTCGGCCCGCTCCGGCGGCGCAGAAAGAACATTACCGGATGCCTGACCGTGCTCCAAAACGGGTATCTGCTGCCAGCAACTCCGGCAGCCGGTCGAGTCCGGCGATCCGGTGCACGCCGGCCGGACCGGGCCCGCGCCCTCCGTCCCGGTCGAGCCAGACCGCCTTCAGACCCGCGTCACGGGCGCCCCGCGCGTCGATCTCCGGCTGGTCGCCCACGTACGCCACCTCGCCCGCCGGCAGCCCCAGGGCCGCGCAGGCGGCGAGGAAGGCGGCGGCGTCGGGCTTGCTGACGCCCAGCTCGGCGGCGCAGACGAGCACCTCGAAGCGGTCCCGCACCCCGAGGTGGCGCAGCTTGGGGTCCTGGTTGGCGGCGGAGGAGTTGGAGAGCACCCCGTGCCGGTAGTCACCGGCCAGGGCGTCCAGTACGGGCACGACGTCCGGGAACAGCATCCAGGCGGCCTTGTAGTGCTCGACGTAGCGGTCGAACCAGGCATCGGCCCGCTCGTCGCTCAGGCCGGGGGAATCGAGGAAGTCCCGCACCCGGTCCTGGCGCTGGCCCTGGAAGGTGACCTCGGCGGCCGCGAAGCGCGCCCAGTGCGCCTCCGTGACCCGCCGCCACAGGGCCAGGGCCTCCTCGGGGGTCCCGTAGCGCTCCCCCAGCCCCTCGTCGACGAGGTGCCGCGCCAGGCCCGCGGAATCGGCACCCGTGTAGTCGAAGAGGGTGTCGTCGATGTCCCACAGCACGGCGCGGATCGGCATGGGGGCGAGCCTACGCCGCGGCGTCCTCCCGCGTGGGCACGACGAAGAAGTCCGTCACGAAACAGGTGACCTCGCCGTCGGCGGCCCGGCCGACCCAGGTCGGGTAGTGGCCGTCGCCCCAGCCGGAGCCGAAGGCCACGATGTTGTGGCCGTGCTCACCCCCGACCAGGTACGGGCCGGGTCCGTGGCCGGCCCCTTCGAAGGCGTCCCAGAGGGGGCCCTCGTCGCCCTCGCACTCCGGGAAGGAGTCGTCGGCGGCCCTGTCGTAGAAGCAGCCGGCGCCCGCGTCCACGCCGTATCCGAAGAACTCCCCGTCACCGAGCCCCGACACGTCCTGCCCCTCGGTCACGGCCTGTTCCCAGCTCACCGTCGCCGTGTCCCGGATCACCAGCCGGGCGGCGGCCGTACGCAGGTGCGGGCGGCCGCCGGGGTCCGCGCCGGGAGTGACGAGGGTGGCTATCGCCGTCTCCGCGCGGTAGCGGCCGGGCGCCACCCGGGTGGTGAACGGCTTGATCCATCCCCCGCCGAGGCCGATGAAGGGGTCGCAGGCGATCACCTCTCCGCTCGGGAGCCACAGCTCGCCGGCCACGGCCACCGCGAGGGTGCCGCTCTCCCCGCTCTCGTAGACGAAGGAGTGGCCCGGGGTGAAGTAGCGGTCGAAGTCGGGAGCGGTCATCGGCATGGTGCGGCCTTCCGGGGAGTGCGTGATCAACTGCACGCACCTTAGGGCCGGCCGCCGACAACGCCGAAAGGGGCGGCGGCCGGAAGGCCACCGCCCCTTTCACGGGGTGCGGATCAGGCGGCGAGCTTCGCCAGCGCCGCGTCGATGCGCGCCAGCGAGCGCTCCCGGCCCAGGATCTCCAGGGACTCGAAGAGCGGCAGGCCGACCGTGCGGCCGGTGACGGCCACGCGGACGGGGGCCTGCGCCTTGCCGAGCTTGAGGCCGTGGGCCTCGCCGGCGGTCAGGACGGCCTGCTTGAGGGACTCCGGGTCCGACCAGTCGGCGCCGGCCAGGTTCTCGCGGGCGGTGGTCAGCAGGGCCGCGGGCTCGCCCTTCATGGCCTTGTCCCACGACGCCTGGTCCTCGACCGGGTCCTTCAGGAACAGGAAGTCGACGTTCGCGGTGATGTCCGACAGGACGGTCACGCGGGTCTGGGCGTGCGGGGCGATGCGCGCCCAGGCCTCGGCGTCGAAGTCCTCGGGGGCCCAGTTGGCGTGCGGGGCCGCGAGCCAGGGCGCGCAGGCGTCCGCGAAGGCCTTCGGGTCGAGGCGGCGGATGTGGTCGGCGTTGATCGCCTCGCACTTCTTGAGGTCGAAGCGCGCCGGGTTGGCGTTGACGTCCGGGATGTCGAACTTCGCCACCATCTCCTCGATGGAGAAGATGTCCTGGTCCTTGGAGAAGGACCAGCCCAGGAGCGAGAGGTAGTTCAGCAGGCCCTCGGGCAGGAAGCCGCGCTCGCGGTAGAGGTTGAGCGAGGACTCCGGGTCGCGCTTGGAGAGCTTCTTGTTGCCCTCGCCCATGACGTACGGCAGGTGGCCGAACTCGGGGACGGCCTTGGCGACGCCCAGCTCGATCAGCGCCTTGTAGAGGGCGATCTGGCGGGGGGTGGAGGACAGCAGGTCCTCGCCGCGCAGGACGTGCGTGATCTCCATCAGCGCGTCGTCGACCGGGTTGACCAGCGTGTACAGCGGGGCGCCGTTCGCGCGGACGATGCCGAAGTCCGGCACGTTCTCCGGAGTGAAGGAGAGCTCGCCGCGGACCAGGTCCGTGAAGGTGATGGTCTCGTCGGGCATCCGGAAGCGGACGATCGAGCTGCGGCCCTCGGCCTCGTACGCGGCCTTCTGCTCGGCGGAGAGGTCGCGGCACTGGCCGTCGTAGCCGGAGGGGCGGCCGGCCGCGCGGGCGGCGTCGCGGCGCGCGTCGAGCTCCTCGGTGGTGCAGTAGCAGTGGTAGGCGTAGCCGCCGTCCTGGAGCTTGCGCGCCACGTCCGCGTAGATGTCCATGCGCTGGGACTGGCGGTACGGGGCGTGCGGGCCGCCCACCTCGGGACCCTCGTCCCAGGTGAAGCCGAGCCAGCGCAGCGAGTCGAGCAGCTGGACGTACGACTCCTCGGAGTCGCGCGCCGCGTCGGTGTCCTCGATGCGGAAGACGAACGTACCGCCGTGGTGGCGGGCGAACGCCCAGTTGAAGAGGGCGGTGCGGACCAGGCCCACGTGGGGGTTGCCGGTCGGGGAGGGACAGAAACGTACGCGGACGTTCGCGTTAGCCACGCTTGATCACCTTGTTGGTGAGAGTGCCGATGCCTTCGATGGTGACGGCGACCTCGTCGCCGACGTTGAGGGGGCCGACTCCGGCCGGGGTCCCCGTGAGGATGACGTCGCCCGGGAGCAGGGTCATGGCCTCGCTGATGTGCACGATCAGGTCCTCGACGGAGCGGACCATGTCGCTGGTGCTGCCGAGCTGGCGCTGTTCGCCGTTGACGGTGCACTGGACGGCCAGGCCCGCGGCGATCGCCGCCGGGTCGAGGCCGGTCTCGATCCAGGGGCCGAGGGGGCAGGCGCTGTCGAAGCCCTTGGCCCGGGCCCACTGCTTCTCCCGCTGCTGGACGTCGCGCGCGGTGACGTCGTTGGCGCAGGTGTAGCCGAGGATCACGTCCTTGACGCGCTCCTTGGGGACCTCCCGGCACATGCGGCCGATGACCACGGCGAGCTCCGCCTCGTGGTGGAGGTCCTGGGAGAAGGAGGGGTACGTGATCGGGTCGCCCGGGCCGACCACCGAGGTGGAGGGCTTGAAGAAGGTGATCGGAGCCTCGGGCACCTCGTTGCCCAGCTCCGCCGCGTGCTCCGCGTAGTTGCGGCCGACGGCCACGACCTTGTTCGGGAGCACGGGCGGCAGCAGCCGGACCTTGCTCAGCGGGACCTTCGTGCCCGAGAGCTCGAAGTCCGCGAAGGGGATGCCCTTGATGATGTCGAGGACGAGCTCCGACCCGTCGCCGGGGGCGGCGTCGCCCTCGACCGCGCCGAAGGCGACGTTGCCGTCGATCGAGAACCTGGCGATGCGCACGTGTTGCGTCTGCCCCTCTTGTATTTCCGCTGGCTGGAGTCTGCGGACTCCAGGCTAACGCGGTGGGCGGCGGCGCTCCGCGTCCTCGCGCGGGGCCGCTACTGCGCGGCGGCGACCGGCGCGTCCATCAGGACGGTGCGGCGGGGGTTCGCGGTCTGGGCCGGCAGCTCGACGGAGTGCTCCGGGGTGGCCGGGGCCGCCTGCATTTCCTCGGCGTCCTTGAGGTGCGCGAGGGTCGTGCGGCGGGGGTTGGCTATGTTGCGGAACATCATCGTCGTCTTCATCGGAGTTTCGGGCCCTCGGCTCGCTCGTGGGGTGAGGGTTGTCGGATGCGCCGGGTGGGGCGCCAACCCTTTAAAAGGCAAGGCTAAACATCTGAATCCCCGACCGAACCAGGAAGTAATGGCCACCAGCGTGTGAGTTTCCTCACCAATGAAGGGGCATTCCGGGCATAATGGTCAGTCAATTCCGCCCGACGAAACGGACATTGCGCCACTGAATCTGCTATTCCGCTCCTGATCATCAGGACTGGGACACCTTGCCAGAGGCAAGCTTTGATTGGCGTAAGTCCGATTCATCCCGATAGCTGTTGTACGTCGCGTAGCCCGTCCATCACGTGCCGTGACCGGCTCGCCGGGGCGACACGCGCACCTTGTTGGAGATCCCCCACTGTGCTGGAATTCGCGGGACCGCCGCGGGTATCAGCCGGCGCGCAGGTGGCGCGAGAGAGCGCCGAGCGCGGTGGCAAGGAGAGGGAGACGCGCCGGTCACCGACGACCACCATGGGGCCGTCAGTGCCCCACGACTCGACACCGTCCCACCGCTCATCCGGCGGGACGCCTGGTCCAGAGGTTGCGACGCTAGTGCAGGGACGATTCAAGAGGGATGGCAGCGCTGCGGCGGAGCAGGAGCCGCGCGGCGGGACCGACCGTGGCTCCTCGCCCCAGCACGCCCAGAACCGCGGGCCGGCTGTCGAAGGAGCGGGCCCCGACGCCCCGGCTTCGGTGAAGGCGAAGGGCCGCGGCAAGTCCGGGAAGGCCGGCAAGGTCGCCAAGGCCGGCCGGGCCAAGGGCAAGAGCGAGTCCGCAGAGCCCGACGAGGCGATACCGAAGGCCCCGCCCGGGCCCGGTTCCCGTCTGGCCATGCAGAACTGGCGCATCAGCACGCGACTGGTGTCGCTGCTGACGCTGCCCGTCGTCGCCGCCACCACGCTCGGTGGTTTCCGCATCAACGACTCGATGAACGACATCGCGCAGCTGGAGCACATGCAGCTGCTGACGACGATGACCCGGCAGGCCACCAACCTGGCCGCCATGCTCCAGGAAGAGCGCGACAAGTCGGCCGGCCCGCTGTCGCAGACCAAGGACGGCAAGGCCAACAGCCTCGTCCAGGGCGTCCGCGACCAGACCGACGCCGCCGCCAAGTCCTTCGCCTCCGCGACCGACAAGGTCGACAACGCGCAGGACAAGGACGAGACCCTCAAGTCGATCCGCAACAACATCCTGCAGATCGGCCGCCAGCTCACCGGCATCGAGGACATCCGCAAGAAGGCGTACGTCAACGGCGCCCAGCAGACCGTCACCGAGTACAACTCGCTGATCGTCTCGCTGCTCTCGCTCTCGCAGGACATGGCCCAGGCCACCTCCAGCCCCGAGATGATCAAGCGCACCCGCGCCCTGGCCGCGTTCTCCGCCGCCAAGGAGTACGCCTCCATCCAGCGCGCGATCATCGCCGCCTCGCTCCCCGAGAGCGGCGACAAGCCGGGCAAGCTGGAGGAGAACGACCGCCTCTACGCCCTCTCCGCGCTGCGCGGCGAGAGCCAGCAGAAGAAGACCTTCGAGCTCGTCTACCAGGGCAAGCCCGAGGAACTCCTCGCGGCGCTCGGCGACGGCAACACGGAGATCGGCACCGCCGACCACTACGCCCGCCGCGTGCTGAGCACCCAGGGGCAGTTCGGCAAGGAGAAGAACCGGTCCTGGATGGACTGGTACGACGCCGACGACACCAAGCTCCAGGCGATGAAGGTCATCGAGCTCACCCTGCTCGAAGACATGGAGCAGAAGGCCCGCGAGCTCAAGAACGAGTCGCAGCAGGACGCCATCATCAACGGTGCCCTGATCCTCCTCGTCCTCGGCGTCTCGCTCGTCGGCGCCTTCATCATGGCCCGGTCCATGATCCGCTCGCTGCGCCGTCTGCAGGACACCGCGACGCGCGTCGCCCAGGACCGCCTGCCCGAGCTCGTCAAGCAGCTCTCGGAGTCGGACCCGCAGGACGTGGACACCTCCGTGGAGTCCGTCGGCCTCCACACCCGCGACGAGATCGGCCAGGTGGCCGCGGCCTTCGACGACGTGCACCGCGAGGCCGTCCGCCTCGCCGCCGAGCAGGCCCTCCTCCGGGGCAACGTCAACGCGATGTTCACCAACCTCTCGCGCCGCTCCCAGGGCCTCATCCAGCGTCAGCTCTCGCTCATCTCCGAACTGGAGTCGCGCGAGGCCGACCCGGACCAGCTGTCCTCCCTCTTCAAGCTCGACCACCTCGCGACCCGCATGCGCCGTAACGGCGAAAACCTCCTCGTCCTCGCGGGTGAGGAGCCGGGCCGCCGGTGGACCCGCCCCGTCCCGCTCGTCGACGTGCTCCGCGCCGCGGCGTCCGAGGTGGAGCAGTACGAGCGCATCGAACTCGCGTCGGTGCCCGGCACCGACGTCGCCGGCCGCGTCGTCAACGACCTCGTGCACCTCCTCGCCGAGCTGCTGGAGAACGCCACCTCGTTCTCCTCCCCGCAGACCAAGGTCAAGGTCACCGGTCACGCGCTGCCCGACGGGCGCGTGCTCGTCGAGATCCACGACACCGGCATCGGCCTCTCCCCCGAGGACCTCGCCGCGATCAACGAGCGGCTCGCGTCGCCGCCGACCGTGGACGTCTCCGTCTCCCGCCGCATGGGACTCTTCGTGGTCGGCCGCCTGTCCCTGCGACACGGCATCCGCATCCAGCTGCGCCCCTCCGACTCGGGCGGTACGACGGCCCTCGTCATGCTCCCGGTGGACGTCGCCCAGGGCGGCAAGAAGCCGGCTCCGATGCCGGGCCAGGGCGGCCCCACGGGCGCTCAGGGCGGTCCCGCGGGCGGTCAGGGCGGTCAGGGCGCTCCCGGTGGGCAGGCTTCCGTGCCCGGCGCGGGCGCACGTCCCGCCGTCGGCGCCGGCCAGCAGCGCGGCCAGGTCCAGGGCGGCGGCCAGCGTGCCGCCCTGCCCGGACGTGACGGCGCGCCGGGCCAGCAGCAGCGTCCGCAGCAGGGCGGCCCGGGGCAGCGTCCCCAGGGCGGTCCCGGCGGCGCGACGGGCCAGGGCCAGGGTGCCTTCGGCTCCGGGGCTCCGATGCCCGCCCGCGGTCAGGGCGGCAACCAGGGCGGCGGCCTCCTCTCGGGCGGCCCGCAGGCCCGTCCGGCCGGAATGCCGCAGCAGCCCGCGCCCGGCGGGTTCCCGCAGGGCAACGGTTTCGAGCGGCCGCAGCAGCCCCAGTCCCAGCAGCAGCCGGGCCAGTACGGGCAGCAGCCCCAGCAGGGCCAGCCCCAGCAGCCGGGCCAGTACGGGCAGCAGGGTCAGCAGGGTCAGCAGGGTCAGCAGCAGCCTGGGCAGCAGTCGGCCCAGAAGGCTCCGGTCCAGCGCCGCCGTCCGCAGCTGCCGCCGCGCGGCGGCGCCCCCCGCCCGGAGCTTCCGGGTGCCGGCGCCTCTCCGGCCGGGCTCCCGCAGACCACCAGCTGGGGTGTGGGGCAGAACGGCCAGGAGGTCCCGCGCGGTCACGACGAGCTGTCGGGCCCCGGCTCCACGGCCGAGTTCGCCCGTCCGGACTTCAACGCCCCGCGCCCGCAGGACGCCGGCCCGAACCAGACCGGCCAGTTCGAGCGCCCGCAGCAGGGCGGTCCGCTGGACCCGGCCTCCACCGGCCAGTTCGAGCGCCCGCAGCAGGGCGGTCCGCTGGACCCGGCCTCCACCGGCCAGTTCGCCCGCCCCGGCGGCCCCGGTGCCGGCGGCTACGGCGAACAGCGTCCGCCGGCGCAGCAGCAGGGCGGCTACGCCCCGGCCCCGCGCGCCGAGGCTCCGCAGCTGCCGCAGGCCCACCAGCCGGAGGCGCTGCCGCCGGCCCCCTCGCAGAACACCGGCGAGCTGCGCAGCCCGATCTTCGACACACTGGAGTCGAACTGGTTCCCGCAGGAGGCCGCGCAGTCCTCCGGGCAGGCGCCGGCCGTAACCCAGCAGCCCCGGCAGTCCGGGCCGCAGCACGGCCAGGAGCACGCGGCCGAGCCCGCCACGGCGGTCACCGGCAGCACGCCGACGGTCAGCTGGCGGTCCTCCCCCAACGACGAGCTGATGCGTCAGGCGGAGCGGGTGCGTCAGCCCGCCGCCGGCGGCATCACCACCTCGGGGCTGCCCCGCCGGGTGCCGCGGGCGAACCTCGTGGCCGGTACCGCCCAGCAGCAGGCCGAGGCCCAGGCGGGCCCGCAGGTCTCGCGTGCCCCGGACGACGTCCGCGGGCGCCTCACCAACCTCCGACGCGGTATCCAGCAGGGGCGTCAGGCCGGCACCGCCGGCCCCGCGACCGGCAGTTACCACGTCGACCCCACTTACCAGCAGGAGCGATAGTTGAGTTCGATGAGCCAGGCGGCACAGAACCTGAACTGGTTGATCACCAACTTCGTGGACAACACCCCTGGGGTGTCCCACACCGTGGTGGTCTCCGCCGACGGACTCCTTCTGGCGATGTCCGAAGGATTCCCCCGTGACCGCGCCGATCAGCTGGCGGCCGTGGCCTCCGGTCTGACCTCGCTGACCGCCGGGGCCTCCCGGATCTTCGAGGGCGGCGCCGTCAACCAGACCGTGGTCGAGATGGACCGGGGATTCCTCTTCCTCATGTCCGTCTCCGACGGATCCTCGCTGGCCGTTCTCGCGCACCCCGAGTGCGACATCGGCCTCGTGGGCTACGAGATGGCCCTCCTCGTGGACCGCGCCGGCAGCGTCCTCACCCCGGACCTGCGCGCGGAGCTTCAGGGAAGCCTGCTCATCTGACTCGCACACTCCCGGCCGGACGGTACTTCCGGCCGGGGGACCGGGACTCCGCTCCCGGAAACCAGTACCCCCGTCAGGCCGTCATCACGTCCCCCCACCGGCCGCCCCGTCAGACGGCACGCTGACCACTGCTGTCCAGCCCGGAGGATCAATGACCCCGCCCCCCGCCTATCCCGACGCGTACGGAGACTCGTACTCGGAAGGCGACCAGCCGCTGGTGCGTCCGTACGCGATGACCGGCGGCCGTACCCGGCCGCGCTACCAGCTCGCCATCGAGGCGCTGGTCAGCACCACGGCCGATCCGATGCACCTCTCCACCCTGCTCCCGGAGCACCAGCGCATCTGCACCTTGTGCCGTGAGGTGAAGTCGGTCGCGGAGGTCTCCGCACTGCTGTCGATGCCGCTCGGTGTCGCCCGGATCCTCGTGGCCGACCTGGCCGAGGCCGGAATGGTGGCCATCCACCAGCCGGGCAATGGAGAGGCCGGCGGAACGCCGGATGTAACGCTGCTCGAGAGGGTTCTCAGTGGACTTCGCAAGCTCTGACGCCGGAGCGGCTCCCCGCTCCACCACCTCCGCGAAGATCGTGGTGGCGGGCGGCTTCGGCGTGGGCAAGACCACGTTCGTCGGCGCGGTCTCCGAGATCAACCCGCTGCGCACCGAGGCCGTGATGACGTCCGCGAGCGCGGGCATCGACGACCTCACGCACACCGGTGACAAGACGACCACCACGGTCGCCATGGACTTCGGCCGCATCACCCTGGACCAGGACCTGATCCTGTACCTCTTCGGTACGCCCGGTCAGGACCGCTTCTGGTTCATGTGGGACGACCTGGTCCGCGGCGCGATCGGTGCCATCGTCCTCGTCGACACGCGCCGTCTCGCGGACTGCTTCCCGGCCGTGGACTACTTCGAGAACAGCGGCCTGCCGTTCGTCGTGGCGCTCAACGGCTTCGAGGGGCACCAGCCGTACACGCCGGAGGAGGTCCGCGAGGCCCTCCAGATCGGGCCCGACGCCCCGATCATCACCACCGACGCCCGCCACCGCGCGGACGCCAAGAGCGCGCTCATCACGCTCGTCGAGCACGCCCTGATGGCCCGGCTCAAGTAACACGGTTTCGAGGTCGATTCGCCAGGGCGGGCTGTGTCATCCGACACGGCCCGCCCCTGTCGTTCATAACGTTTCGACAGAGAATTGCCGCCAGTTGGGCACAGCACGCGTTCGGCTGGTACCGCTGCGCGCACGACTGTCCCGGCTTTTGCCGTAGCTCGCTCTTTATGTCCGGTTTATGCGGGACATAAAGCTCCGGGAATCGCGGATTTCAACTGTTTGGAACACGGCCGTTCATCGTGCTGGAATCAACGAACTAGCTAGTAGCACCGCCGAGAGGTTGTTGGTCGAGTGAGGCGAAGCAACTCGAGCCCCGCGGATGAACCCGCGCGCGGCAACTTCACCCCGCCGCCGCGCGCGGCCGCGTCACCTGTCGACGTACCCGTGGAACCACCCACCGGCGGCGGCAGCACCAGCAAGTTCTCCCCCCGCAACTGGCGCGTGCCGACGCGTCTGAACGCCATCCTCCTCGTACCGGCCCTCGTGGGCCTGGTCATGGGCGGCTTCCAGGTGAAGGGTTCGGTCGACAGCTGGAACGAGGCCAAGGACGCCGAGCAGACCGCGCGGATCGTCCAGGCCGCGGCCGAATACGGCCAGGCCCTCCTCAACGAGCGTGACCTCACCGCCGAGCCCCTCCTGAAGGGCGACCGCGCCAACCAGGCCGTGACGAAGGCCTACGCGGCCACCGACGCGGCCAAGGCCAAGTTCGCCGAAGCCGCGAAGAACCTGCCGCAGAAGCAGGGTCTGGAACGGCGCCTGGAGCTCTTCCGCCAGGAGGAGCCCAAGCTGGAGCAGGTCCGCAAGACGGCCTACGCCGTCCCCGAGACCCCCAAGAAGAACCTCCCCGCCGCGGCCGGCCCCATCCCGACCGAAGAGGGGTACGTGCTGGTCCAGCACTACCTCATGCAGTTCTCCAACGAACTGGGCCTCGGCACCGGCAACGTCACCAGCTACGGCCGCATGGTCTACGCGGTCGAGCTGGCCAAGGCCGCGAACTCGCTCCAGCGCTCCGTCGGTACGCACCTGCTGGTGCGCCCGAGCGAGGACGAGAACGTCCGCAAGGCCCAGCTCGTCGCCTTCTCCTCCTACGCCTACCTCGAAGAGATCGCCATCGGTGAGTACGTCGCCGCCGGCACCGACGAGGACACGAACCGGCTGAAGGAGGTCATGGGCAAGAAGTCCCAGGAGGGCGCCGCCAAGCTCGCGCAGGCCAAGCAGGCCGCCGAGCAGTCCGGCAGCACCACCTTCAAGGCTCCGCCCGTGGTCAACGGCTCCGCGCTCACCGGTATGACCGAGGCGATAGCCAGCGGCGACAAGCCCGCCAAGCTCGCCCTGAACGGCACCACCGCCCCCGCCTGGCAGGCCGCCGCCACCGCCAAGTTCGACGCCTACGCCGAGATCGAGAAGGACCTCCTCGACAAGGCCGTCAAGGACGCCGTCGCGGTCTCCGACAAGTCGCAGAGCGACGCCATCCTCACCGGCGCGATCGTGGTCGTGGCCATGCTCGCCGCGTTCATCCTGGCCGGCATGATGGCCCGCCAGATGAGCCGCGCGATGCTCCGCCTGCGCAGCTCCGCCTTCGACGTCGCCGAGCAGCGCCTGCCGATGCTCGTCGACCAGCTCTCGCGCACGGACCCGGGCAAGGTCGACACCCGCGTCCAGCCGATCCCGATCAACTCCCAGGACGAGATCGGCGAGGTCGCGCGCGCCTTCGACCAGGTCCACCGGGAAGCGGTCCGGCTCGCCGCCGAGCAGGCGCTCCTGCGAGGGAACGTCAACGCGATCTTCACGAACCTCTCCATGCGCAACCAGTCGCTGATCGAGGGCCAGCTGACCCTCATCACCGACCTGGAGAACAACGAGGCCGACCCGGACCAGCTGGAGAACCTCTTCCGCCTGGACCACCTGGCCACCCGTATGCGCCGCAACGGCGAGAACCTCCTCATCCTCGCGGGTGAGAACCCGGGCCGCCGCTGGGACCAGCCGGTCCCCCTCGTCGACGTGCTGCGCGCCGCCTCCTCCGAGGTGGAGCAGTACGAGCGCATCGAGCTCTCGGGCGTCTCCGAGGCCGAGATCCACGGCCAGGCCGTGACCGACCTCGTGCACCTGCTCGCCGAGCTGCTGGAGAACGCCACCACCTTCTCCTCCCCGCAGACCAAGGTCCGCGTCAACGCCACGCGTCTGCCCGACGGCCGCGTGATGGTCGAGATCCACGACAAGGGCATCGGCCTCACCGCCGAGGACTTCGCGGACATCAACCACAAGCTGGCCAACCCGCCGACCGTGGACGCCGCGATCTCCCAGCGCATGGGTCTGTTCGTGGTCGGCCGGCTGGCGGACCGCCACAGCATCCGCGTGCAGCTGCGCCCCTCGGGCGAGGCCGCGGGCACCACCTCGCTGGTCATGCTCCCCGACGCCATCACCCACGGTGGCGGTGGCGAGGGCATCCCGGAGGACGACTTCACCGTCTCCTCGATGATTCCGCAGCAGCAGAGCCAGCAGGCCGCCCCGCTGCGCACCGCCGCCGAACTCGGCTTCGACGACTCGCGCTACGACGCCCAGGGCGGGCAGGGCCCCGAGGGGGCGCCGGTCGACCCGGTCGTCCGGTCGCTGGGCCGCGAGGAGCGCCGGGCCCAGCTGGAGGCGCAGGTCGGCTTCCCGCAGGAGCAGCAGCCGGAAGGTGCCGCCCAGGAGTATCCGGAACCCCAGCCGGAGCACGCCTACCAGCCGTACCAGGGCTACGAGCAGCCGGCCGCGCCGGCCTACGAGGCCCCGTACGAGAACGCGCAGCAGCCCCAGGCCTACGAGGCGTACCCCGACCAGGGATATGCCTATGCGGAAGATGGCTACCCGGAGCAGCAGCAGCCCGCGCAGGCGTACGACGGCGGTTACGAAGAGCAGTCTCCGCAGGCGGCGTGGCCCGAGCAGAACACCTTCCCGGGCTCCTACCAGCAGGACTACGGGATCGAATCGGAATCCCCGCCCGTTCCCGAACCAGCTCGGGAACGCGTAGGCTTCGACCGTCCGGGCGCCGCTGCCGACACCGGTCACGAAATGACCGGAGCGGGCCTGCCGCGACGCGGCAGCCAGCAGCAGTGGCAGCCGGCACAGCAGGAAGCGGAGTCCGCCGGATCCCTCTTCGAGCAGCGCCCGCAGCGTCAGCAGCAGGCTGCCGCCGCGGAGAAGGCCCCGGCGCAGGAGACGGAAGACGGCGCCGCGTGGCGTTCGCGCAACGACGAGCGCTGGCAGCAGGCCGGCAAGCTCCGTGAGCCGAAGGCGGGCGGGGTCACCCCGTCCGGTCTCCCTCGGCGGGTACCCAAGGCCAACCTGGTCGAGGGCGCCGCGGAGACGACCCCGCAGGGCGGCCCGCAGGTCTCCCGCGCACCGGAGGACGTCCGTGGCAGGTTGAGCAACCTGCGACGCGGTGTCCAGCAGGGACGCAGCGCGGGTTCCGAGCAGTCAAGTAACAGCTATGACCAGGAGCGTTAGTGTGAGCCCGATGAGCCAGGCGGCACAGAACCTGAACTGGTTGATCACCAACTTCGTGGACAACACCCCTGGGGTGTCCCACACCGTGGTGGTCTCCGCCGACGGACTCCTTCTGGCGATGTCCGACGGGTTCCCGCGTGACCGCGCCGATCAGCTGGCGGCCGTGGCCTCCGGTCTGACCTCGCTGACCGCGGGAGCCTCCCGGATCTTCGAGGGCGGCGCCGTCAACCAGACCGTGGTCGAGATGGACCGGGGATTCCTTTTCCTCATGTCCGTCTCCGACGGGTCGTCCCTCGCGGTGCTCGCGCACCCCGAGTGCGACATCGGTCTCGTGGGCTACGAGATGGCCCTCCTTGTCGACCGCGCGGGCAGCGTCCTGACTCCGGATCTGCGCGCCGAGCTGCAGGGAAGTCTTCTCAACTAACAGACAGGCAGTGTGTTTCGCGTCATCGCACCGTAGGGTGCGGTGGCGCGGTTCCACAGGGAGTACTGCGTTCTTGGAGTCGGAGGAGGAAACGTGACAACACCCGGAGGACATCCTTATGGCGGCGCGCAGCAGCCGCAGGGTGGGCACGACCAGAACCGCTTCAACTTCCCCTCGGCTCCCAGCCGGCCCGTGCCGGAGCAGAACCCCTACGCGCACCAGCAGTACGGCCAGCCCCAGCAGCCCCCGCATTCCCAGCGCCCTTCGCAGCAGCCGTTGCGCGGCTCCCAGCCGCAGGCTCCGAAGGCGCACAACCCGCTGGTGCGTCCGTACGCGATGACCGGCGGCCGTACCCGGCCGCGCTACCAGCTCGCCATCGAGGCGCTGGTCAGTACCACGGCGGATCCCGCCCGGCTGCAAGGGCAGTTGCCCGAGCACCAGCGCATCTGCCGCCTGTGCCAGGAGATCAAATCCGTCGCGGAGATCTCGGCACTTCTCTCCATTCCTCTTGGTGTCGCCCGCATCCTCGTAGCCGACCTGGCGGAGGCGGGCCTTGTCGCCATTCACCAGCCCGGCGGCGACGAGTCCGCCGGCGGCCAGCCAGATGTGACACTGCTCGAAAGGGTGCTCAGTGGACTTCGCAAGCTCTAACGGCGGAGCGGCTCCCCGCTCCACCACCTCCGCGAAGATCGTGGTGGCGGGCGGCTTCGGCGTGGGCAAGACCACGTTCGTCGGCGCGGTCTCCGAGATCAACCCCCTGCGCACCGAAGCCGTCATGACCAGCGCCTCGGCCGGCATCGACGACCTCACCCACACCGGTGACAAGACGACCACCACGGTCGCCATGGACTTCGGCCGCATCACCCTGGACCAGGACCTGATCCTGTACCTCTTCGGTACGCCCGGTCAGGACCGCTTCTGGTTCATGTGGGACGACCTGGTGCGCGGTGCGATCGGTGCCGTCGTCCTCGTCGACACACGCCGTCTCGCGGACTGCTTCCCGGCCGTGGACTACTTCGAGAACAGCGGCCTGCCGTTCGTGATCGCGCTGAACGGCTTCGACGGCCACCAGCCGTACACGCCGGAGGAGGTCCGCGAGGCCCTCCAGATCGGGCCCGACGCCCCGATCATCACCACCGACGCCCGCCACCGCGGCGACGCCAAGAGCGCGCTCATCACGCTCGTCGAGCACGCCCTGATGGCCCGTCTGCGGTAGCCGTCCCCCGTACGCGCGGAGCGCCGGTATCCCGATGCGGGGTACCGGCGCTCCGTCTTTCCTCCCCCGCGCGTGGCACGCCCCGGCCCGCTCCCCGTTGTGGGATCGTCGCGTCGACCGGATCGGCGAGCGGCGAGTTTCGAGGTGATGTGGATGTCCGTGTCCCGCAGCGACGCGTACGGCACGTGGTTCTACGAGAGTCAACAGGACGGCTCGGCGCGCTCCGCCGAGCGGGTGCTGCCGCTGGTCTTCGATCTGGTCCGGCCCTCCAGCGTGGTCGACCTGGGCTGCGGTACGGGGTCCTGGCTGGCGGCGGCCGGCCGGCTGGGGGCGCAGACGCTCCTGGGGGTCGACGGGGACTGGGTCGCCGAGTCCGCCCTGCGGATCCGGCCGGAGTCCTTCCTGCGGTGGGACCTCTCCGTGCCGCTGCGGCTGGACGACCGGCGCTTCGACCTGGCCATGTCCCTGGAGGCGGCCGAGCACCTGGACCCGGGCCGGGCGGACTCGCTGGTCGCCGATCTCTGCGCGCTGTCGGACGTGGTGCTCTTCTCCGCCGCGATTCCCGGTCAGACCGGCAGCGACCACCGCAACGAGCAGTGGCCGAACTACTGGCGCGACCACTTCGGCCGGTGGGGCTACGAACTCGTCGACTGCCTGCGCACCCGCCTGTGGGACGACCCGGAGATCGAACCCTGGTACGCGCAGAACGCCTACCTGTACGTGAGCGCGGACCGCCTGGCGGGCGACGAACGGCTGCGGGAGGCCGCGGCGGAGACGGGACGCATGCCGCTGTGCGCGGTGCACCCGGGGCTGCTGGCCCTCTTCTCGAAGCCCTTCGCCCCGGAGGTGCCCGTACCGCCCGTGCGGCGTCCCGCTCCCCTGCGCTTCACCTCGGCCGCCCGCTAGCCGTCCGTCAGGCCTGGGCGGGCACGGACAGCCGCTGGAGGGCGAAGCCGCGGTTGAGTTCGGTCTGCCTGCGGTAGGAGGCGGGCAGGTCGGGCAGGGCGAGGAGCCGGTCGCAGGCCTGGAGGGAGGCCGTCAGGTCGCCCACCCAGTACGCGGTGATGGAGTACTCGAACAGCAGCCCCCAGCGGTAGACCCAGGGCTGGATGAACAGGACGTCGTCCGGGACCGGCCGGTCCAGGCAGGCCCGGACGATGGCGTGCGCCGCGTGGTACCGGCCGAGGAGCCGCAGCCGCGAGACGAGTTCGTAGCAGGCCTCCATCCGCTCCGGCCGGGACTCCCAGGCGCGGCCGAACGCGTCCATCGCGGCGGGCCAGTCGGCTGGGTCCCCGCTGTCGCCGTGCAGCACGCCGACCTGGAGGAGGGACTGGTACACCTCCTCCACCCAGCCGCCCATGGCCGCCCGCCGCTCGTAGAGGCGGAGGGCCTCGGCGCGTTCGCCCATGTCCCGCATGGTGTTGGCGAGGTAGAAGACGGTCCGGCCGTTGTCCGGGTCGCGTGCCATCTCGGCGCTCAGCAGCCGGGCGTCGCGCTCGAACTTGTCGTGCTTGGAGCCGCCGTCGCCGTGGTCCTCGATGACCAGGGCGTCCAGGTGGGCCACGCTGTCGTTGAGGTCGCAGGTGATGTACTCGTGGGTGACCCCCTCGTACCGCCACGGCAGCCGGCCGCTCACCAGGCGCTTGATGCGGTACTCGGTGTCGCCCTCGTGGCGCAGCATGTACGAATCGGCCACCAGCGGCGGCAGGGGTGCGTCGGCGCGCAGGACGAGGTCCGCGTCGAGGAGGAGCAGGTAGTCGGCCTTGCCGCGGGCGTGGGCGATGTTGAGGCTCCGGTTGTGCCCGAAGTCGGTCCAGGGCTCCTCGTGGAGTTCGCCGGGGATCCCGTCGAGCGCGGTGCGGATCAGCTGCTGGGTGCCGTCGGTGGATCCGGTGTCGGAGATGACCCAGGTGTCGATGTGGTCCCGTACCGAGGCCAGGCAGCGCTCGATCACGGCGGACTCGTTCTTCACGATCATGCAGAGGCAGATGGTCGGCTTCACGGCCGGGACCTTAGGGACGGCCGGGCCCGTACGCTCCGCAGCGCGCCGCGAGGCTGACCCGGGTGGGTGGGGGCACTGGGCCGAACCACTGAATCACCGGCGCGGCGCCCGGCTGCGTGCGTCGGGTGCTCCCCAGGATGTCGGCGGATCACCGGACGATCCGGTGATCATCCGATCCGTTTTTCCGAGGAGCGGCACATGCGTCACGAGGACAGCAGCAGATCCAAGCTGGGCCCGCTGCCCAGGCGAGCCGGCTGGCTCACCGGTGGAGCGTTCGCCTCCATCGCACTGGTGCTGGGTGGCATCGCCTCCCCCGCCGTTGCGGCGGCGCCCGGGGCGGATGCGCTGGGCGGTGGGGACCACTGCCAGTCGTCCGACTCACGGTCGAAGGCGACGCCGTCCGGCGGCGGTGGCGACGACGATGACTGCCGCGGCCCGCAGGGCCCGAGGGGCCCCCGCGGCCCGAAGGGCAACCCGGGCCCTCCCGGCCCCACCGGCCCGACGGGCCCGACGGGTGCCACGGGAACGACCGGAGCCACGGGAACGACCGGAGCCACGGGAGC
Organism: Streptomyces sp. M-16; assembly: GCF_052114405.1. Classification (NCBI taxonomy): domain Bacteria; kingdom Bacillati; phylum Actinomycetota; class Actinomycetes; order Kitasatosporales; family Streptomycetaceae; genus Streptomyces; species Streptomyces sp. M-16. The sequence continues at coordinate 178,235 of NZ_JBFRER010000004.1, forward strand.
GACGGGAGCGACCGGAGCGACCGGAGCCACGGGAGCCACGGGAGCGACCGGCGCGACCGGTCCGTGCACCGACATCGACAGCTACTCCCGCTCCAACAGCGAGTCGTTCAGTGCCGCCGTGCGCAACGGCATCGTCTCCGCCGGCCGCGCACCGGCCACGGGTGCCCCGGTGATCTGGCAGAACCTCTCGGGCATCACCGGCTACCCCAACACCGCCGAGGCGGGCGTCCCGTGCGGCGTCTCGATCGAGGCCGCGGGCAACGACGCCTACGTCAAGACGCTGACCACCACCGGCCGGGTCTATCAGCTGCACATCGCCACCAACGGGGCGAACTTCACCCCCGACACCATGACGGGATGGGTGCTCCAGGTCGGCCCGGCCCTGCGCCGGGGCAAGAGCATCCCCTTCCAGGGAGAGGTCTCCTACGGCTTCTCGCCGAACAAGGCCTGACCCGGGCCCGACCGCCCGGCATGCCGACGCCCGGCCCCGCCCCCACCCCGGGGCGGGGCCCTTCGGCGTCCGGGCGGCGAACGCCGGACGGCCGCCCACCGCACCCCGGGTTCGGGTGCGGACGGGCGGCCGTCGGACGGAGCGGTGGCGCGGTGGCGGGCCGACTAGCCCTGCCAGCTGTGCGGGGCCTGGAAGCCGCGGCTGCGCTCCAGGCGGCGCCAGCCGGCCTGGGAGCGGGGGCTGGTGGCGGACTCCTCGGGCGTGGCGGCGGCGCGGGCGAGCAGGATCGCGGTGATCGCGGCCAGCTCCTCGGGCGCGGCGTTGCCCTTCTCGACCTTCAGCAGGGTGTCGGTGGCGGTGCTCATCGGTGGCAGGTCTCCTTCGCTCGTTACTGCGGCGGGTTGCCGTGCTTGCGGGACGGCAGATCGGCGTGCTTCGTGCGGAGCATCGCGAGGGCGCTCACGAGCACCTCGCGGGTCTCGGCGGGGTCGATGACGTCGTCCACGAGGCCGCGCTCGGCCGCGTAGTACGGGTGCATCAGCTCGGCCTTGTATTCCTTGACCATCCGGGCGCGCATCGCCTCGGGGTCCTCGGCGTCCGCGATCTGCTTGCGGAAGATGACGTTGGCCGCGCCCTCGGCGCCCATGACGGCGATCTCGTTGGTCGGCCAGGCGTAGGTGAGGTCGGCGCCGATGGACTGGGAGTCCATGACGATGTACGCGCCGCCGTAGGCCTTGCGCAGGATCAGCGAGATGCGCGGCACGGTGGCGTTGCAGTACGCGTACAGCAGCTTGGCGCCGTGGCGGATGATGCCGCCGTGCTCCTGGTCGACGCCCGGGAGGAAGCCGGGGACGTCCAGCAGCGTGACGATCGGGATGTTGAAGGCGTCACAGAGCTGGACGAACCGCGCGGCCTTCTCGGAGGCGTGGATGTCCAGGACGCCGGCGAGGTGGCCGGGCTGGTTGGCGACGATGCCGACGACCTGGCCGTCCAGCCGCGCGAGGGCGCAGATGATGTTGCGGGCCCAGCGCTCGTGGATCTCCAGGACGTCGCCGTCGTCGACGAGCTCCTCGATGACCTTGAGCATGTCGTACGGGCGGTTGCCGTCGGCCGGGACCAGGTCCAGCAGGACGTCGGAGCGACGGTCCTTCGGGTCGTCGGTCTCGTGGACCGGCGGGTTCTCGCGGTTGTTGGAGGGCAGCATCGTGATGAGGTAGCGGACCTCGGAGATGCAGGTCTCCTCGTCGTCGTACGCGAAGTGCGCGACGCCCGAGGTCTCGGCGTGCACGTCCGCGCCGCCGAGGCCGTTCTGGGTGATCTCCTCGCCGGTCACCGCGCGGACCACGTCCGGGCCGGTGATGAACATCTGCGAGGTGTCGCGGACCATGAAGACGAAGTCCGTGAGCGCCGGGGAGTACGCGGCGCCGCCGGCGCAGGGGCCGAGCATGACCGAGATCTGCGGGATGACGCCCGAGGCCTTGGTGTTGCGCTGGAAGATGCCGCCGTACCCGGCGAGCGCGGAGACGCCCTCCTGGATGCGGGCGCCCGCGCCGTCGTTGAGGGAGACCAGCGGGGCGCCGGCCGCGATGGCCATGTCCATGATCTTGTGGATCTTCGTGGCGTGGGCCTCGCCCAGCGCGCCGCCGAAGATGCGGAAGTCGTGGGCGTAGACGAAGACCGTGCGGCCCTCGACGGTGCCCCAGCCGGTGATGACGCCGTCGGTGTAGGGCTTCTTGGCCTCCAGGCCGAAGCCGGTGGCCCGGTGCCTGCGGAGCTGCTCGACCTCCTTGAAGGAACCCTCGTCGAGCAGGAGCGCGATGCGCTCGCGCGCGGTCAGCTTGCCCTTGGCGTGCTGCGCTTCGGTCGCCCGGTCGCTGGGGCCGCGCCGGGCGTCCTCGCGGAGGGAGTGCAGCTCGGCCACGCGCCCGCGGGCGTCCGTCGGCTCGCTCGGAGTCTGGTCCACAACGGTCATGTACCGACCTTACGAAGCCCGGCCATGAAAACCCTCCGTTGGTTCTACACAGTCTCGGGCCCCATCCGCTGTACGGGCCGGACAGAACCTCCGAAGGATGTACGGACTCCCCCAGCGGGAACCGTTGGCCTTTGTGGGAGTCGCACAAAACCGCCCCCTTCGGCGGCAGGAAGTTGAAATTTAAACGGAATGCCTCTAGCCTCGCTCTAGTTGAACTTTCAAGCAATTCCGTCGCAGAACCTTTCCGAGGAGGAAGCCATGGGTCTCTTCACCCGCCGCAGCCAGACCACCCCCGTCGCCACGCTCGACGTGGACCCGGCGCTCGCCGCCCTCACCGGCGACTACACGATCGACGCCGGCCACAGCAGCATCGGCTTCACCGTGCGCCACGCCATGGTGACCAACGTCCGCGGCAGCTTCACCGAGCACGAGGGCACGCTGCACCTCGACGGTGCGGACCCGTCCCGGTCCACGGCCGCCATCGACGTCACGATCGCCTCCGTCGGCACGGGCATCGCCGACCGCGACGCGCACCTGCGGGGCGCCGACTTCTTCGACGCCGAACGCTTTCCCCTGATGCGCTTCCGCTCCACCTCGGCGCAGGCCGTCGGCGGCGACACGTACCGGATCACCGGCGAGCTGACGATCAAGGACGTCACGCGCCCGCTCTCCATCGACCTGGAGTTCGCGGGCAGCGCGACCGACGTCTACGGCAACGAGCGCGTCGGCTTCGAGGGCTCGGCCGAGATCCTCCGCTCCGACTGGGGTCTGACCTGGAACGCGGCGCTGGAGGCCGGCGGTGTGATGGTCAGCGACAAGGTGAAGCTGACCTTCGACATCTCGGCGATCAAGCAGGCCTAGGTCCTGCCGGACGGCTCCGGGCCGGGGGCGGCTACCAGTCGCCCCCTCCGCCGAAGCCCCCTCCGCCGTCGAAGCCGCCCCCTCCGCCGAAGTCCCCGCCGCCGAAGTCGGACGGGTTGAAGTCCGCCCCGGAGACGTCGCCTCCCTCGAACCCGGAGCCCATGCCACCGCCGAAGTCGGAGGCGTAGGCGGGAGAGGACATCATCGAACCGAGCATCGTGCCCACCAGCAGGCCGGGCAGGATGCCGCCGCCGAAGTAGCCGCCGGCCCAGGGGCCGTACGCCGGGCCGGCGTCGTAGTACGGGCGCGGCCCGTGCTCGGTGTCGACGGTGCGGACCGCCGGGTCCAGGCCGTCGCGCAGCCGTACGGCGTCCGCCGCGCAGACCGGAACCGTACGCGGTGCCCCGCCGGCCGGCGCCCAGGCGGCGTCCTCGGTGCTCGGGCCGTGGCGCGGGTCGAAGAAGCAGGGCGAACGCCGCTCCGGCAGGGGCCGGCCCTGGCGGCGCGCGTCCAGGCGGGCCAGCGCGAAGCGGCCGTCCTCCAGCGCCTGGGTCACGCCCTGCACCTCCTCCGGGTGCTGCACGGAGGCCATGATCTGCTTGGCCTTCTCGTAGGAGTCCAGGCCCTGCTCGTAGTCCGCCCGCATCGCGTCGTCGGCGCCGGGCTCGCCCGGGTGGAAGTCGAGGCGGTCGAGTTCCTCGCCGAAGGCGGTGATGTCCTCGTCCACGACCACGCTCAGGCGGGCGATGGCCTCGCGGCGGGCCTCTTCCTTCTGCCGGCGGTTGCGCTTCACCAGCGCGTACGCACCGCCGCCGCCGACCAGCGCGACGGCGCCGAGGCCGATCAGCGCGCCGGTGGGAAAGGCGTCGTCCGCGGCGGCGCCGCCCCAGGAGGCCGGGGCTCCGCCCTTGACCTGGGTGAGGGCCTGGTCGACGAAGTTGTTGAGCTGGGTGTTCGCGTCCACCGGGGTACCGGTCTTGACGGCGTCGGTGAGGTTGCGGACGGCGTTGCCGGGCATCACGGTCCGGTCGGCGCCGGCGTTGAAGCCGTCGCCGAGGCGGATCGCGTACAGGCCGGTGATCCCGGTCTCGGCGCGGACGGCTCCGAGCACCTTGTCCTGCGGGAACTCGGCCGTGTTCGGGAGCACGGCGACGAACACCGGCTTCCCGGCGTCCTTGATCTTCTTGGCCAGCGCGTCGGCCTGGCTCGGGGACAGCTGCGCCCGCGCCCCGGGGTCGACGTAGACGGGCCCCTCCTTCAGGGCCTCCCCGACTGCGGAAACCCCGGTGGCCGCCGACGCCTGCGGGGCGACCACGAGAGCGGTCGCCGACAGGGCCAGCAGCAGGCCGGAAAACACGGAAATCAGCCTGGTCCTCATGCCCAAGACGCTACCCGAACAGGACGTTTCCTGTGTGAGCTGGACATAAGGGAAGCCCTGCGACCCCGCAACCCGGCATCCGGCCCCGGGGGCGCCTCCTCCGCCGGTTCGACTACTCCGCCGGTTCGACGCCCGCGTGCAGGAGGCCGAAGGTGAAGGCGTCCTCCAGGGCCTGCCAGGACGCGGCGATCACGTTCTCGGCGACGCCGACCGTGGACCACTCCCGGATGCCGTCCGTCGTGGAGATCAGGACCCGGGTCGTGGACTCCGTGCCGTGCTTGCCCTCCAGGATGCGGACCTTGTAGTCGATGAGCTCGAACTTGGCGAGCTGCGGGTAGAAGCGTTCCAGGGCCACGCGCAGGGCCCGGTCCAGGGCGTTGACGGGACCGTTTCCCTCCGCCGTGGCGACGATCCGCTCGCCCTTGGCCCACAGCTTGACCGTGGCCTCGTTGGCGTGGGTGCCGTCGGGGCGGTCCTCGACGATCGCCCGCCAGGACTCCGTACGGAAGTACTTGCGGGCCCGGCCCTCGACCTCGGCGCGCAGCAGCAGTTCGAAGGAGGCGTCGGCGGCCTCGTAGGTGTAGCCCTGGAGCTCCCGCTCCTTGACCCGCTCGACGACCCGGGAGATCAGCGCGCGGTCCCCTCCGAGGTCGACGCCGAGCTCCTTGCCCTTGAGCTCGATGGAGGCCCGTCCGGCCATGTCGGAGACCAACATCCGCATGGTGTTGCCGACCCGCTCCGGGTCGATGTGCTGGTAGAGGTCGGGGTCGACCTTGATGGCCGAGGCGTGCAGGCCCGCCTTGTGCGCGAAGGCCGAGACGCCCACGTAGGGCTGGTGCGTGGAGGGGGTGAGGTTGACGACCTCGGCGATGGCGTGCGAGATGCGGGTCATCTCGGCCAGGGCGCCCTCGGGGAGCACCGTGCGGCCGTACTTGATCTCCAGCGCGGCGACGACGGGGAAGAGGTTGGCGTTGCCGACGCGCTCGCCGTAGCCGTTCGCGGTGCACTGCACGTGCGTGGCGCCCGCGTCGACGGCGGCCAGGGTGTTGGCGACGGCGCAGCCGGTGTCGTCCTGCGCGTGGATGCCGAGGCGGGCCCCGGTGTCCGCGATGACCGTCGCCACGACGGCGGTGACCTGGGCGGGGAGCATGCCGCCGTTGGTGTCGCAGAGGATGACGACGTCGGCCCCGGCCTCGTGCGCGGTGCGGACCACGGACTTGGCGTACTCCGCGTTGGCGCGGTAGCCGTCGAAGAAGTGCTCGCAGTCGACGAAGACGCGGCGGCCCTGGGCGACGAGGTGGGAGACGGTGTCCCGGACCATCTCCAGGTTCTCTTCGAGGGTGGTGCGCAGCGCGAGTTCGACGTGCCGGTCGTGGGACTTGGCGACCAGGGTGATCACCGGGGCGCCGGATTCCAGGAGGGCGCGGACCTGCGGGTCCGCGGCGGCGGAGCCGCCGGCCCGGCGGGTGGCGCCGAAGGCGACGAGCTGGGCGTTCTTGAAATCGATCTCGGCGCGGGCGCGGGCGAAGAACTCGGTGTCGCGGGGGTTGGCGCCGGGCCAGCCGCCCTCGATGAAGCCCACGCCGAAGTCGTCCAGGTGCCGTGCGATGGTCAGCTTGTCCGCGACCGTGAGGTTGATGCCCTCACGCTGGGCGCCGTCGCGCAGGGTGGTGTCGAAGACGTGGAAGCTGTCATCGAGGGCCGCTGTCGGCTCCGTCGCCTCTGTCGTCGTCATGCTGATCTGACTCCTGTCGGATGAGTGGTTCCGGAAGCCCGGGATCCACTGCCCCCATCATCGCGCGCTGCCGGCCCGGCGTGGTTTGGAGCCGGGAAACGAAAAGACCCCTCGCGGGTGCGAGAGGTCTGCGCGCGGGTCTGAGGCACGGTGGCCGCTGCCGCGAAGGTCTTCCACGGTTTCAGCGGTCACAGAGGACCGGCGCGCTGCTGTCCATAATCATGAGCTGAGCAGGCACGCTCGCAGTGTGCCACACAGCCCGTCGCCCGTGGACGCCGGTCTCAGCATCCGGGCAGCGCCGTCCGGCAGCCGGGCCGGCCGCCCGGTCAGACCTGCGCCACCAGGGCCTCCGTGAGGTACTCGGCCACGTGTTCGAGGATGTCCCCGCGTCCGATCCCCGGCAGTCCGACGGCCAGCTGGATGCTGAAGCCGTCGAGCAGGGCCCGCAGGCGGGCCGCGAAGCGTTCGGCGTCCACGGGGCGGAACTCGCCGCGCGAGATGCCCTCGGCGAGGAGGGCGACCAGGTCGCGGTGCCAGGCGCCCTCGATGGCGGCCTGCCGTTCGCGTTCCTGGGGCCCGGCGTTCTGGGAACGGTTCCAGACCTCCAGCCACAGGGTCCAGTGCGGGTCCCGGGGCCCGTCGGGTACGTAGAGGTCCACGTAGGCCCCGATGCGGGCGCGTGCCGTGCCGGGACGGGACAGCAGGGCCCGCCGCTCGGTGCCCAGCGCCGCCTCGCTCCACTCCAGGGTCCGCAGCAGGAGTTCGTCCTTGCTGCCGAAGTAGTAGAGGAGGTGGCCGCTGCTCATGCCGACCTGGCGGCCGAGGCCGGCCATGGTCAGGCCGTCCAGTCCGCGCTCGGCGATCGTGGCCATGGCGGCGACGAGTACGTCCTCGCGCGGGGGCGCGTTCTTGCGCGCCGCCCGTACCGGTACTCCACCCGCCACCATGGGCCACTCCTTCACGAGGTTCGCCGGCGGTCCGTGGGTCAGACCTTCGGCTGCTGCTGGGTGATGCAGTGGATACCGCCACCCCCGGCGAAAATCGTACGTGCGTCAACGAGCGTCACGGTCCGCTCCGGGAACAGACCGCGGAAGATTTCGGCGGCCTCCTCGTCGCGGGGGTCGTCGAAGGAGCACAGCACCACGCCGCCGTTGCAGAGGTAGTGGTTGATGTACGAGTAGTCCACCCACTCGCCGTCCTCCTCCAGCACGGTCGGCGCGGGGATCTCCACGACCTCCAGCTGCCTGCCGCGGGCGTCGGTGGAGGCGCGCAGGATCGCGGCGATGGTCTTGCAGCGCTCGTGGTCCGGGTGGGCGGGGTCGGGCTGGGTGTGGACCATGACCACGCCGGGGCGGGCGAAGGCGGCGACGATGTCCACGTGGCCCTGGGTGCCGTAGGTGCCGTAGTCGCCGGCCAGGCCGTACGGGAGCCAGATGGCCTTGGTGGTGCCGAGGTGTGCGTGGATCTCGGCCTCGACCTGCTGGCGGGTCCAGCCGGGGTTGCGTCCCTCGCCGAGCTGCACGGTGTCGGTCAGGAGCACGGTGCCCTCGCCGTCGACGTGGATCGCGCCGCCCTCGTTGACCAGGCGGGTGCTGTACGTACGGGTGCCCGCGAGGTCGGAGACGTGCCGGGCGATCTTCTCGTCGTGGTCCCAGCGGGCCCACTCCTGCGCGCCCCAGCCGTTGAAGGTCCAGTCGACGGCGGCCAGCTCGCCGGCGTCGTTGGTGACGAAGGTCGGGCCGATGTCGCGCATCCAGGCGTCGTCGAGCTCCCGCTCGACCAGCTGGACGTCCTCGCCGACGATCGCGCGCGCCGACTCGGCGTCGCCCGGGGCGACGACGAGGGTCACGGGCTCGTACGAGCGCACCGCGCGGGCGACGGCGCCCCAGGCCTCACGGGCCTCGGCGAGCTCCCGTTCGTTGGTGAACGTGGGGTTGGGGCTGGGCCACGCCATCCAGGTGCGCTTGTGGGGGGTCCACTCGGCGGGCATCCGGAATCCGTCGGCGGTGGGCTTGTTCGTGGTCATGACAGGCGTCCTTACGGGCTTCACAGGAAGTACAGGCGGTTGAGGGAGACCGACTCGGCGGCTTCGGAGCGCAGCGGTTCCCCGTCGAGGGAGACCAGTCCGCTGCGCGCGTCCACATCGACCGCGCCCATCCGGGAGTTGAGGAGGAGGTCCCGCGGGCCGATGCCGCGGGTGCCGCGGACGGCGACCCGGCGGCGGCGCGTGGGCATCTCGTCGGAGCCGAGCGCGGCCGCCGCGGCGGAGACGAAGGCGACGGAGATGTCGGCGGCGGTGGCCCCGTAGGAGCCGAACTGCGGGCCGAGGACGAGTGGTTCGCAGGTGTCGGTGGCGGCGTTGGGGTCGCCGGTGACGCCGTAGGCGGGGAAGCCGGACTTGAGGACCAGCTGGGGCTTGGCGCCGAAGAAGGCCGGGCGCCACAGGACGATGTCGGCGAGCTTGCCGACCTCGATGGAGCCGATCTCGTGGGCCAGGCCGTGGGCGATGGCCGGGTTGATGGTGAGCTTGGCCATGTAGCGCAGGACGCGGGCGTTGTCGTCGCCCTCGCCGTCGCCGTCCAGCGGGCCGAGCTCGCCCTTCATCTTCGCGGCCATGGCGAAGGTGCGCCGGACCGTCTCGCCGGCCCGGCCCATGCCCTGGGCGTCGGAGGAGGTGATGCCGATCGCGCCCAGGTCGTGCAGGACGTCCTCGGCCCCCATGGTCCCGGCGCGGATGCGGTCGCGGGCCATCGCGGCGTCGCCGGGGAGGTCCGGCTTGAGGTCGTGGACGGAGACGATCATGCCGTAGTGCTCGGCCACCGCGTCCCGCCCGAAGGGCAGGGTCGGGTTGGTGGAAGAGCCGATGACGTTCGCCACGCCCGCCATCTTGAGCACGTTGGGGACGTGCCCGCCGCCGCAGCCCTCGATGTGGAAGGCGTGGATGGTCCGCCCGTCCAGGACGCGCAGGGTGTCCTCGACGGAGAGGCACTCGTTGAGGCCGTCGCTGTGCAGGGCGACCTGCACGTCGTGCTCCTCGGCCACCCGCAGCGCGGTGTCCAGGGCGCGGGTGTGCGCGCCCATGTCCTCGTGGACCTTGAACCCGCACGCACCGCCCTCGGCGAGCGCCTCGACCAGCGGGGCCGCGTCCGAGGAGGACCCGCGGGCCAGGAAGCCGATGTTGACGGGCCACGCGTCGAAGGCGTTGAAGGCGTGCCTGAGCGCCCACGGCGAGTTGACGCCGACGCCCCAGACCGGGCCGAACTCCTGCCCGATGACCGTGGTCACCCCGCTCGCGAGGGAGGCCTCCATGATGCGCGGGGAGAGCAGGTGGACGTGGGTGTCGACGGCTCCGGCCGTGGCGATCATGCCCTCGCCGGAGACGATGCTCGTGCCGGTGCCGACGACCACGTCGACCCCGTCGAGGGTGTCGGGGTTGCCGGCCCGGCCGATCGCGTGGATACGGCCCTCACGGATGCCGATGGAGACCTTGCGGATGCCCAGCACCGCGTCGATCACCAGGACGTTGCTGATCACCACGTCACAGGTCTCGCGGACGGCGGCGGCCTTCAGGTGCAGCCCGTCACGGGCGGTCTTGCCGAAACCGGCCAGGAACTCGTCACCCGGCCTCTGGGAGTCGGACTCCACCCGGACGGTCAGCCCCGAGTCCCCCAGCCGGACCCGGTCCCCGGCGCGGGGACCGAAGACGGACGCGTACTCGTGCGGGTCGATGTGCCGGCTGCCGGGTGCGCAGTGCGCGCTGTGGTCGGTGTGGGGGGTCTGACGGCTCACGCCTGGTCTCCTTCAGGGGCGCCGGCGGTGGTGTCGGCCACGCCCAGGTAGCCGCAGGCGGCGGCCCGGCGCAGGGCCTCCGCCTTCGCGCCGGGGGCGTCCAGCGGACCGTCGACCAGGCCCGCGAAACCGATCGCGATCCGGTCCCCGCCGATCGGTACCAGGCCGACCTCGCCCTCGCCGTGCGGGTCGAAGCGCACCGAGGACCCGGCCGGGACGCACAGCCGCATGCCGTAGGCCGCAGCGCGGTCGAAGTCGAGGCGCGGGTTCGCCTCGAAGAAATGGAAGTGGGAGGTGACGCTCACCGGAACGGGGGCGGTGTTGCGCACCCGCAGGTGCAGGGCCGGCTCGGGCTGGGGGGCGCCGGGGCCCGGTACGACCGCACCCGGTGCGTCCTCGCCGAGCGAGGCCGCACCCCGGATCGGGGACGAGACCACCGCGAGGCGGGACCCGTCGTCGAAGACGGCCTCCACGTGCACCTCGGTGACCACGTCGGCCACGCCGGGCAGCACGTCGTCGGGGCCCAGGACGCTCCGGGCCTCCTCGATGGCCTCCGCCAGGCGCTTTCCGTCGCGCGCGGCCTCGCAGACCGTGTCCGCGATCAGCGCCGTCGCCTCGGGGACGTTGAGCCGCAGGCCCCGGCCCCGCCGGGCCCTGGCCAGTTCCGCGGCGCTGCGCAGCAGCAGCCGGTCGCGCTCCGTAGGGGTCAGCCGCACGCCGATCCACCACCTTTTGAGTCGATGGGTTAGAGCATCACTCTAACTCTTCATTTCCTCGCTGGGAATCATTGACCTGAGGGCAGGGCCTGAGTCACATTGAGTGTCGCTCAAACACCTGCGTAACCACCCCCCGCCCTGCCAAGGGAGTCCCCCCATGCCCATCGAACAGCGCGGAGTCGACACCATCCCGGAGGAGGAGCGGACGAGCGGTCCCCGTGACCTGATCTCGATCCTCCTCGGCTCCAACCTCTGCCTCGGTGTGATCGTCTTCGGCTGGCTGCCCCCGTCCTTCGGACTGGGACTGTGGCCCTCGCTCACCGCCATCGTGACCGGCACCGTCGTCGGAATCGCGGTGACCGCGCCGCTGGCACTGGTGTCCCTGCGCACGGCGACCAACCTCTCCACGTCCAGCGGCGCCCAGTTCGGCGTCCGCGGGCGGCTCGTCGGCTCGATCGTGGGCCTGCTGCTCTCCCTCGGCTACACCGCGCTCACCCTGTGGATCGGCGGCGACGTGATGGTCGGCGCCCTGTCCCGGCTCATCGGGCTGCCGGAGAACGGCCTCACGCGGGCCGCGATGTACGGCGTACTCGCCGCGTGTACCGTCGTCGGGGCCGTGTTCGGCTACCGGCTGCTACTGCGGATGAGCAAGATCCTTTCCATCGGCATGGTGATCCTGCTGGCCATCGGCGTCTACGCCTACGCCCCCGACTTCACCACCGCCGCGCCGGAGGCCTCGTACCTCCTCGGCTCCTTCCGGCCGACCTGGCTGCTCGCCGCCGTCGCCGCCGGACTCAGCGGCCCCGTCGCCTTCATCACCCTGCTCGGCGACTACACCCGCTACGTCTCCCCCACCAGGCACAACCCCCGCAAGGTGTTCTGGGCCACCTCCTTCGGCCTGCTGATCGGCCTGCTCGTACCGCAGCTGTTCGGCACCTACACCGCGCTCGCCGCCAGGGCCGGCTCCACCGACTACGCCGGGCCGCTCGTCGCCGCCTCGCCGTTCTGGTACCTGATCCCGCTGCTCGCCGCGGCCGCGGCGGGTTCCGTGGGCAACGCCGGGCTGATGCTGTACTCCATGGGCCTCGACCTCGACGCGATCGTCCCCAAGGCCACCCGTACGAAGGCCACCGTGATCGCCGCCGCCGTCGCCACCGCCTTCGTCTTCATCGGCTCCTTCGAGTGGAACGTGCAGTCCGCGATGACCTCCTTCGTGCTGCTGCTGACCGCCGTCGGCACCCCGTGGGCCGTGATCACGCTGATCGGCTTCGTGCGCTGCCGCGGGCAGTACGACGCCGACGCCCTCCAGGTCTTCAACCGCCGCTCGGTGGGCGGGATCTACTGGTACCGCGGCGGCTGGAACCCGCGCGCCACCGCCTCCTGGGCGATCGGAGCCGGTGTCGGCCTGCTCGCCGTGAGCACCCCCTTCTACGAGGGCCCGCTGCTCGCCCTGACCGGCGGGGTGGACTGCTCCTTCATCTTCTCCGGCCTGGCCGGCGGCCTCGTCTACACGGCGCTGACCGCCCGCACCGCGCCCGCCGTCGCCCCCGCCGCGGCGCCCGCCACGGAGGAACCCGCCACCGTGTGAGGCCCTTCCCGCCGCGCGACGCACGAAGGCCCGCGCCCCCGGATGGGGGGGCGCGGGCCTTCGTACGCCGGGCGGCGGGGACTTCGCGGTGCCTAGCCGAGCGGGTGCATCCAGCCGTGGGTGTCGGCGGTGCGGCCCGTCTGGAGGTCGAGGAGCGCCTTGCGGAGCTTCATGGTGACCTCGCCGGGCTCGCCGTCGCCCTGGATCCAGTTGGCGCGCTCGGACTTGACCGAGCCGACCGGGGTGATGACGGCGGCGGTGCCGCAGGCGAACACCTCGGTGAGGGTGCCGTTCTCGTTGTCGCGCTTCCAGTCCTCGGTGGAGATGCGGCCCTCCTCGGCGGTGTAGCCGAGGTCGCGGGCGATGGTGAGGAGGGAGTCGCGGGTGATGCCCGGCAGGAGCGAGCCGGTCAGCTCCGGGGTGACGATCCGCTGCGTCCCGTCCTCCTGGCCGTACACGAAGTACAGGTTCATGCCGCCCATCTCCTCGATCCAGCGGTGCTCGACGGCGTCCAGCCAGACGACCTGGTCGCAGCCGTGCGAGGCGGCCTGGGCCTGGGCGACGAGGGAGGCCGCGTAGTTGCCGCCGGTCTTGGCGGCGCCGGTGCCGCCCTTGACTGCGCGGACGTACTCCTCGGAGAGCCAGACGGAGACGGGCTTGACGCCACCGGGGAAGTACGCGCCGGCGGGCGAGGCGATGACCATGAAGAGGAACTCGTTGGCCGGGCGGACGCCCAGGCCGACCTCGGACGCGAACATGAACGGCCGCAGGTACAGGGAGGCCTCGCCGGAGTCCGGCACCCAGGCGCTGTCCTGCTTGATGAGGGCGTCACAGGCCTCGATGAACAGCTCGGCCGGCAGCTCCGGCATCGCCATGCGGCGGGCGGAGGCCTGGAAGCGTTCGGCGTTGGCCTGCGGGCGGAAGGTGGCGACGGTGCCGTCGGGCTGCTTGTAGGCCTTGAGGCCCTCGAAGATCGTCTGCGCGTAGTGCAGGGTCATGTTCGCCGGGTCCATCGACAGCGGCGCGTAGGGGACCAGCTCGGCGTCGTGCCAGCCGCGGCCCTCCGTCCACTTGATCGTCACCATGTGATCGGTGAAGTGGCGGCCGAAGCCGGGGCTGGCCAGGATCGCCTCGCGCTCCGCGTCGGACAGCGGGTTCGAGGAGGGCTTGAGCTCGATCGTGGGCGTCGTCATGAGTGCTTGTCCTTCACCGTTGTGTATGGCGGACCGCGCTCATGCGTACCAGGACGTCCGAGCTTCCCCGTTTTCCGCGGCCTCGCGTTCGATTATCGCGCGCGAGGGGGCTCCGGTGAAACGGGGTGATTGCGGCCCAGGGGAGATGGTGGCACCCGGGGCCGCACAGGAGAAGCCGCCGGGTCCGGTGGTCGCGACCCTGCGGCTTCCTGAGGTGGAGCTGCCGGGTCAGCCGGCTACGCGTGCGGCGAGGGCGTCGCCGATCGCGTCGGTGGAGCGGAAGGTCCCGTCGCGCTCGGCCAGATCGGCGGAGACGGCGTCCTCGATGCGGACGGCCTCGGCCTCGTGGCCGAGGTGGCGCAGCAGGAGGGCGACGGAGAGGATCGTCGCGGTCGGGTCGGCCTTGCCGGTGCCCGCGATGTCGGGGGCCGAGCCGTGGACGGGCTCGAACATCGACGGGAAGGCGCCGGTCGGGTTGATGTTCCCGGAGGCGGCCAGGCCGATCCCGCCGGTCACGGCGGCGGCCAGGTCGGTGAGGATGTCACCGAAGAGGTTGTCCGTGACGATGACGTCGAAGCGCTCGGGCTGGGTGACGAAGAAGATCGTCGCGGCGTCGACGTGCAGGTAGTCGGTGGTGACCTCGGGGTACTCCTGGCCCACCGTGTCGAAGATGTTCTTCCACATGTGGCCCGCGTACACGAGGACGTTGTTCTTGTGAACCAGCGTCAGCTTCTTGCGCGGGCGGGCGTTGGCCCGCTCGTACGCGTCACGGACGACGCGCTCCACGCCGTACGCGGTGTTGATGCTGACCTCGGTGGCCACCTCGGCGGGGGTGCCGGTGCGCAGGCTGCCGCCGTTGCCGGTGTACGGGCCCTCGGTGCCCTCGCGGACCACGACGAAGTCGATCTCCGGACGGCCGGCGAGCGGGGTGGCCGTGTTGGGGAAGAGCTTCGAGGGGCGCAGGTTGATGAAGTGGTCGAAGGCGAAGCGGAGTTTCAGCAGCAGACCGCGCTCCAGGACGCCGGACGGGACCGAGGGGTCACCGATGGCTCCGAGCAGGATCGCGTCGTGGTGCTTGAGCGCTTCGAGCTCCGCGTCCGGGAGGGTCTCACCGGTGCGGTGCCAGCGCTGGGCGCCGAGGTCGTACTCCTTGGTCACCAGCTTCGCATCCTGGGGCAGGACCGCGGTAAGGACCTTGAGGCCCTGAGCCACGACTTCCTGGCCGATGCCATCACCGGGGATCACTGCGAGATTGATGCTGGTCGACATGACGGAACCGTACTCCGTGTCCCAGCCCTCAGACATATCGCGTCCACCATGTGGACCAATGGTCCACCGTGGACGCGACGTGCCGCGGGCGGCCGGTGTGGCCGCGGGCCGGTGGGATCAGTGGGCGGGATCTGCGAGATCCGCGGGATCGGTGGGTCCGCGGGATCGGTGGGTCCGCGGGATCGGTTGGATCCGCGGGATCGGTTGGATCCGCGGGATCGGTTGGATCCGCGGATCTGCGAGATCCGCGGAATCAGTGGCCGGTCGAGCCGCCGTTGTCGCGGCGGTCCAGCGCGCGCTGGAGGGCGGCCGCGGCGTTCTTGCGGTCCGCGTCGGCCGGGGAGGAGTGGCGGACGCGACGGGTGGCGGCGGAGGTGGGGGTCATGGTGATCGACTCCTTGAGATCACGGCGTGGCGGGGCCACGGATGAGGGGTTCCTTCAAGGCGCCGGAAGAGGCGGGAAGCGGCGCGGCAGGGGTTGCCTGCCCAGGGGCGCGCGCTATCGACCGCCATTCGCTGGATCAGCGAGACGTTCGGCTTCTACAAAGCTAGGCCAGGTGCGGCTGTATGTCTCGGCAATTACTCGGACTTCCTACTATCTGAGACGCCCGAGCCCCCGGAAGACCCCTTCCGGAGGCTCCGTTTTCAGCTCTTGTCGGCCCTGAGTTCCCTGATCAGAGCCCTGACGGCGACAGTGGACGCCAATTCCGGTGTGGTGACGTATCCCACGCGCCTCACCGGCCCCGCAGGGCCCAATCCGGCGATCTCGACGGCGTCCGTGGCCTCGCGCAGCGACAGCTCCGGCAGGATCGCCATACCCAGCCCCCGGCCGACCATGGTCAGCACCATGGCGTCGTCCTCGGCCTTCACGGTGGCCCGGGGGATCCAGTCCTGGGCCCGCCACCAGTCCCGGGTGTAGGAGCCGCAGTTCTCGTCCCAGTCCAGCAGCGGCAGCGCCTTCGGATCGGGGTGCCCGACCGGATGGACGAGGGAGTAGGCCTCCCGGGTGAGCTCCCCGCTCAGCAGGCCGTCCGGCAGACCGGAAGGCAGACCGGAAGGCAGACCGGTGGACGGCCCGGCGGACCCCCCGGCCGGCGGTACGTCGCCAGACGCGCCCAGGGTCGCGATGGCGAGGTCCGCCCGCCCCGCCGCCACCTCCCCCGCGGTCCCGGCGCCGAGTTCGCGCACCACCCTGACCTCGGGCCGGATCCCGGGGTGCCGTGCGGTGAGCCGTTCCAGCGCGGGCGGCAGCAGGTGCAGGGCCGCGCTGCGGAAGGCGGCGATGCGCAGGACCCCGTCCACCGCCCCCGGCCCGGCGGGGGCCCGGCCGGCGGCGCGGGCCTCCGCGCCCAGCACCTCGTAGAGCCGCAGGATGCGCCGGCCCAGCGCCACGGCCCGCTCCCCCGCCGGGGTGGGCGAGGCGCCGGCGCGCCCTCGGTCGAAGAGCACCGCGCCGACCTTGGCCTCGCTGCCGCGCACCGAGTGGGAGACGGCCGACTGGGTGATGCCGAGCCGGTTCGCGGCGGCGGAGAAGCCACCCGTCTCGGCGACGGCGACCAGCACCCTCAGTTCCTGCGGGGCGAGCTCGGTCACGGGGTTCCCACCTCGGTGCATGAGCCGCGTTCATGGGTGCGCGGCTTCCATGAGGCCAACCCCCTGCCCGGCCACGGGATTCCTTCCTACGGTCGTCCCCATGACAACGCAGACCGCTTCCTCCGTCCACCTGACCGCCCGCCCCGCCGGTTTCCCCTCCCCCTCCGGGTTCGCCCACGTCTCCCATCCCGTTCCCGAACCCGCCCCGGGCACCGCCCTGGTGGAGAACCTGCTGCTGTCGGTGGACCCGTACCACCGCGGGATGATGGACGGCGGCGAGGGCGGCTTCGACCTCCACTCCCCCCTCGAAGGCCGCTCGGTGGGCCGGGTGACCGCCTCCCGCGATCCGGGCCTGGCCGAGGGCGACCTGGTCTTCCACCGCTCGGGCTGGCGCACCCACGCCCTGGTCACCCTGGGGGTGGACGGCACGCGCAAGCTGCGCGGCCACGCGGGCGTCCCCCTGGAGGCGTACCTGTCCGTCCTGGGCGGGACCGGCCTGACCGCGTACGCCGCCCTCACCCGGACGGCGGCCCTGCGCGAGGGCGAGGACCTCTTCGTATCGGCCGCCGCGGGCGGGGTCGGGACGGCCACCGGGCACATCGCCAGGCTCCTCGGCGCCCGCCGGATCATCGGCAGCGCGGGCTCGGCGGCGAAGGTCCGCCACCTCACCGAGGTCCTCGGCTTCGACGCGGCCTTCGACTACCACGACGGGCCGGTCGGCGAGCAGCTGGCGCAGGCCGCCCCGGAGGGCATCGACGTCTACGTGGACAACGTGGGCGGGGACCACCTCGAAGGCGCGATCGACGTCCTGCGGGAGTACGGGCGGATCGCCTGGGTCGGCGGGATCTCGATGTACAACGGCGACCGTTCCCCGGCCGCACCCCGCAACCTCTTCGAGGTCGTACACAAATCGCTGCGCCTGGAAGGGGTATTGGTTCGAAATCACACCAATCTGCAGGATGAGCTGGAGGACTTCCTGGTCCCCCACCTGCGCAGCGGGCGGGTGAGCACCGACACCACCGTTGTGCAGGGATTCGACCGGACCGTGGAGGCCTTCCTGGGCGTACTGCGCGGGGAGAACCTGGGCAAGATGCTGGTCCGTCTCAAGGACTGAATCCGGTCAGCCGGATGTTCACCGAGTTCTTACCGCACGGATGTAGACCTTTGCGGTGGCTGCCGTCACTCTTGCGGTCAATGTGCCAGCGGGGCACTTGAGTTGGAGGCGAGCAGCCAGTGACACCGATCAGCCGCAGAGGTTTCGTGGGAATCGGCGCCGGGCTCGTGGCAGGGGCGACCCTGCCCGCGATCACGCCGACGACGGCGGCCGCGGCCGCCGCGACCGGCACGATCACCGACGTGAAGCACGTGGTGATCCTCATGCAGGAGAACCGCAGCTTCGACCACTACTTCGGCAGGCTGAAGGGCGTCCGCGGCTTCGGCGACCGCGCCGCCGGCAACATCCCGGGCGGCTGGGGCACGTTCAACCAGCCCAACTGGGGCGGACGCCAGTACCCGTGGAAGCTCTCCGCCACCCCGGCGGCCGGCGGCGCCGACAGCGAGACGCTGGCCCAGTGCACCGGCGACCTCCCGCACAGCTGGACCTCGCAGCACGCGGCCTGGAACAAGGGCCGGATGGACAACTGGGTCCTCGGCGTCGGCAAGACGCACACCCTCGGCTACCTGGACCGCGGGGACATACCCTTCCACTACGGGCTCGCCGACAACTACACGATCTGCGACGCCTACTTCTGCTCCACCCTCAGCGCCACCGGCCCCAACCGCACCTTCCTGTGGAGCGGCAAGGTCGACGCGGGCAGCAAGGACGGCGGCGAGGAGTCCGGGCTGACCTGGGAGACGTACGCAGAGGCCCTCCAGCGGGCCGGCATGACCTGGAAGGTCTACCAGAACGCGCAGGACAACTACGGGGACAACGGCCTCGCCTACTTCAAGAAGTTCACCGACTCCAAGCCCGGCGACCCGCTGTGGGACCGGGGCATGGCCTCGGTCCCCAGGGTCACCGGCTCCACCCCGGACGACATCGCCGCCGCCATCCGCGCGGACGTCGTCGCCGGCACCCTGCCGCAGGTGTCCTGGGTGGTCGCGAACGAGGCCTTCTCCGAGCACCCGTACGCCCCGCCCGGCGACGGCGCGCACTTCGTGGACCTGGTCTACCGGGCGCTCGCCGCGAACCCGGAGGTCTTCGACTCCACCGTCCTGTTCCTCAACTACGACGAGAACGACGGCTTCTTCGACCACGTCCCGCCGCCGGTCGCCCCGCCCGGCACCGCCGACGAGTACCTCGACGGCGTCCCGATCGGCCTCGGTTTCCGCGTCCCGATGCTCGTGATGTCGCCGTGGACCCGGGGCGGCTGGGTCAGCTCCGAGGTCTTCGACCACACCTCGGTGCTCCGCTTCATGGAGACCTGGACGACGGCCCTGGGCACTCCGGCCGCCTGTCCCAACATCAGCCCCTGGCGCCGCAAGGTGGTCGGCGACCTGACCGGCGTCTTCGACTTCGCGCACCCCGTCTACGGGGTCCCCTCGGGCCTGCCGTCGACCGCCAAGGTGATCGGGCAGGCGACCTGCGGCCCGCTGCCCAACCCGGCCCCCCAGGACAACGCCCTCCCGGCGCAGGAGCCCGGAACGCGCCCGGCGCGGGCGCTCCCGTACCAGGTCAACGGCAACCTGGACCGCTTCGAGTTCGGGACGCTCGGCCAGATCACGGCCTGGTTCTCGATGACCAACCAGGGCGGCCCGGCGAAGCAGGCGGCGCACTTCTCCATCCACCCGCACCAGTACCGGGACACCACCGCCTGGCAGTACACGGTCGACCCCGGCACCACCGCCACGGACTGGTTCAGCATCGGCATCGGCAACGGCTCCGGAAAGTACGACATCTCCATGTACGGACCCAACCGCTTCCTGCGCCGCTTCATCGGCGACGCGACCAAGGCGGGCAAGTCCCTGGAGGTCGCCGCCCGCTTCGCGGTCGAGTCCGGCACCGGCAAGATGGCCATCTGGTTCAAGATGACGAACGCGTCCGCCTCGCCGGTCACCTTCACCGTCCGCTCGAACGCCTACCGCACGGACGGGCCGTGGACCTACACCGTCCCGGCGAACTCCTCGCGCGAGGACTTCTTCAACGCGGTCGCGTACAGCAAGGGCTGGTACGACTTCACGATCCTGACCGACGCCGACGGCACCTGGTCGCGCCGCTACACCGGCCACATCGAGACGGGCGCCGCGAGCGTCTCCGGGTCCTAGCCGGCCCCGTCGGGACTAGAGCACGTCGCCGTTGCGCCAGTCGAAGTCGAGCCGCCCGGCGGGGTCCAGCACGGCCCCGCCGGGCGGCGTCCACACGTACGTCGAGCCCTCCTCGTCGGGGAGCCGCTCGGGACCGTCCGGGCCGAGCACTCCGACCGGCCCGGGGTGGGGGCGCCAGCCGCGGCCCGCGTACAGGGCGGCCCCGGCCTCGGAGGCGGACAGGGCGCCGAGCGGGTAGGCCCGCCCGATCACCCCCTCCAGGCCGGCCATCACCGCCCCGCCCAGCCCGGCGCGCCGCAGACCGGGCCGTACCGCCACGGCCTCCACGTACCCGGTGCGCAGGGCGCGGCCGCGGTGCAGCACCCGGCGCTGGACGACGCTGCCGTGCGCGACGAGCTCCCCGTCCCGGTGGAGCAGGGCGTGCACGCCCCCCAGGGCGTGCTCGAAGTCCTCGTCGCCGAAGTCCCCCTCGAAGGCGCGGTCGAGCAGCTCGCGGATCGCGCGCAGCTCCCCGGCGCGCAGTTCGGCGGTGTGGACGAGGCGTACGGTCACGGCTTCTCCAGCCAGTCGGCGTACCAGGTACGGAAGTCGGGGGCGGCGGGGACGAATCCGCCCCAGTCCGGGTCCAGCCACCACACCTGTCCGGCGTACGGGCCGTTCAGGACCAGCCGGAGGTACATCCCGCAGCCCTCCTCGGCGAGGGTGAGCGTGCCCGCGGTCAGCTCCTCGGCCGCGCGGCCG